>JAGTVB010000268.1 GCA_018224385.1 Gammaproteobacteria bacterium | reverse complement strand
TCCTGCGGCGCGTCGGACCCCGGGCCAGCAGCAGCTCCTGGATACCTGCAATCGACTGATCAGTGGGGAGGCAGGTTCACTCAATGCCGCCTTACGTGAGCTGGCACCGACCGAGGTTTCAGCGCAAAGCAAGTTTGGAACGGAAATCGCCAACACCAACCTCGCCAATGTCGGCTCGCGCATCCTGTCGCTCCAGGGCGCAACGGCCGGGGTAAGCTTCTCAGGATTGACCTTGAACTACGACGGTCAATCCTTCTCCGCCAGCCCCCTCAACAATCTCTTTACCAGCGATCGCGGTGGTGCTGCAGGTGCCGATGAGGCAAGCCGATTTGGCAATTGGGGAGTCTTTCTAAATGGAGGCGTAAGCTTTGGCGACAGCGATCCGACCACCCGAGAAGCCGGATTCTCATTTGACACGGCTGGCATTACCACCGGCGCCGACTATCGATTCAACGACAACTTGGTGCTCGGTGGCGCCTTTACCTATGCATCACAAAGCAGCGACTTCGACGCCTCGGCGGGAGCGCTCGACATCAGCGGCTATCATTTCAACGTCTACGGTCTCTACGATAACCGAGAGATTTATTACAACGATGCCTTCTATGTGGACGCCATTGCAAGCTTCGGCTGGAACGACTACGAGACGAGCCGTCGAATCAGCCTGGCTTCGGTAACCGATACGAGTGCAACCGGCGACACCAGCGGCAATCAATATGCCTTCAGTCTGGGACTTCGTTACAAAGTCGATCAGAATGGATTTGCCTTCGGACCTTTTGGGCGCGTAACCTATGTCAGGCTGGACATCGACGGTTACCAGGAGCAGCCGATGAATCCTGCCGCGGATTCCGGGATGCTGTTGGCCATCGACGAGCAGACGGACGACTCGCTAACCACGGCGTTGGGTGGCGAGGCGTCTTACACCTTCGACACACCTTACGGGGTGTATTCGCCCCACCTTCGCTTCGACTGGACTTATCAGTTCCTAAATGATAATCGCCTGATCACCTCGCGGTTCGTGAACGACCCAACCCTTACCCCCTTCTCAATCCCCACCGACAGCCCAGACCGCAACTACTTCAACCTGGGCATAGGGGCAAAAGCCGTTTTCCCGCGCCATATAACGGGATTTCTCTACTACCAAACCCCCTTTGGGCTTGAAGGGCTTAGTCAGCACTCGATCGCAGCGGGGGTGCGGATGGAATTCGACTAGCGACTGCGTGAGGCCAAATTGACTCATCGCCATTCGAACACGCGAAAATTGTTGCGCGCTTGGGGCATGCAGGTGCTGTGGATAGGCTGCCTGGCGCTTTCGAGTCTAACGGCTCAGGCCAGCGTCCATGATCTCGAAACAACGTGGGCGCAATTCTTAACCACTGGCATCAAGAAGCAGCCCGCACTCGCCTTTCCGTTCGAGAGTTGCTTCCAGCGCGCGGCGGAAGCCCATCAACTCCCGCTGGTATTGCTACTCGCCGTGGCCCGGGGCGAGAGCGATTTCGAAGCCGAGGCAGTCTCCCCCGCCAGCGCCTACGGGCTCATGCAGATCCAGTGGCCGGGCACCGCGCAGCACCTCGGGATCTCCCGCTTGCGGGAGCTCTACGATCCCTGCACCAACGTCGATGCCGGGGCACGCTACCTCAAGGAACTGCTCAGGCGCTACGGCGGCAACCTGCACCGGGCACTGGCCGCCTACAATTATGGACCCGCCCGAATCGAGACGAATGCCGAGCAACTGCCTCAAGGCGCGCAATGGTATAGCGAATACATCTATGCGCATCTGGCCTACGTGCTAGGACGCGGCAATGGCCCCATTCGCTCCGTGCGCCGACGTCCCTACAAGAGCCAGCGTAAGTTGGAGCTCATGAACTTTACCCGGGCGTGTCGTGCCGAGGCCTACGCAAAAGCGCTGCAGCGCAGCAGCCCATCGCTTGACATTGACTGGTTTCAATCCCCCTCTGGAGGATTTCGGGTCGTCCTGAGCTACGCCAAAGCGCAGGAACTCTCCGCAGGCCTGCAATCAGCCTCTCTTGCAAAAGTGCCTTGGACCTGCGAAGAAGAGCCCTCCGCAATCACCGCGACCGCCGACCGCGCCACGATTAAGTTCCGAGACAATTACTAAACCGCGCGTCACTGGGGAAAAGCATTCCCACCCGGCTGCGGCGGCACAAAACCGCCCGTGGTCGATAGCTCCCCGAGTCTTTCGATAAGCTCCTTGACGCCCGTAACCAACACCCCCGTCTCCGGCCCCAAGACAATCTTGTCCCCCACACTTTCAAAGGAAAATCTCAGAACCGCTCGAAGCTGCCGGCTACCGCCAGCCAAATACTGCTCGCGCGTGGTCTTATCCAGGAGCGCCGAATCGACCGTGTCCGCCACCTCTTGCCGCAACCCCTCTCCGATGCGATCGCCGGAGCCGCGTTGCCGAAAATATCCCGTGAACGAAACCCGACTGCCACTCGGCACCGCGGCGCCGCTGCCACTGGCTACGAAGCCGCCCAGCTGCACCTCGGCATAGACGATTCCCTGGGGACCGGTAAGGAATTCGTGCTCGAAGTCCAGCGTCTGCATGCCCACACCCGCATTAGTGGCGACGATTGCCACATCAAAAAATCGCAGCACGTTGCGCCGTTGACTGCTGAAGCACACATACGGGGTTTTGCCCCGTTCCGTCGCCTCGATGCGAAATGCCTGGTAATCTCCACCGATTTCCAGGCACTCGCTGCCCGGAAGCAGTAGTTGGCGAACTTCGCCCTGCAAATTTCCAGTGAGCGCGAAAGCCACTTGTGGTGCCGCCAAGGAGCATAAAAGACCTAATCTGACGAGCGATCTTGAAGCGTACATGAAGTTACCCTTGCCTCCCATGATCATTGATCATGTTGTCTTTTCATTTTGCTGTCACGTTCCAAGTCCCGCAGCCTGGATGAGGCGGTAAGCGGACTTTGGCTATTATGCCTGAAAAGCCGCTCTGAAAATGTCAAAATCGCTCTCAAAGCAAAAGGCGGTTTCGAGCGAACAAAATGTAGAGGGAAGTAAATGAGCATGGCGGCGAGCCCCCGCGTTACGCTTGATCGAGCTGCACACGCCGATAAACCTCGTCGCCATGGTCATCGTTTCGTCAGCGTCACCATTCAGAGGTTAAATCCGCACCCAGAATCTGTTAGCGGCCAGTCGCCTTGCCAAAAGGGTGTGTCCGGCATGGATGCCGGACTCAGGTCCACAAGGATGTATTCACGACGTCCCTTGAGGCAAAGCGACCGGCGCCTTGGCCCATTATAGGCGCCAACTATTAGGACAAAATCCTGAGAGCCAACCCCATGCGAATAGGTCCAAAACTGCTCATCGCCTTCCTAGCGGTTGCTTCGCTGGTTGCAGCGGTAAGCTACCTGACGGCAACCATCTTCACGGAAACCCTCTCCAAAACAGAGAACGTTTGTAAAGGCGCGCTCTCTGAGCTCGTCGGGGCATCGGAAATGTCCCTAGCGCTGCATGTTAGCCAGGTGGCCGCCCAAGATCTGCTGACCGATGAACACCACGCCCGTACGGCCTCTCACGATGAGGTTAATCCAGCCAATAACAAAACCCCTGATCAACGCGCTGTCGAGAGAAACCTCAACGCGTTCGCAAAGCGGCTCAACGACAACTCCCGCGCAGCCGCCTCCGAAGCTCGAACGTCAGAACAACAAGGCGACGTCGAGTTACTGAAGGCCAAGAAAGCGGACGTCCGCCGATGGCTGGAACAACTCGCGTCCGAATATGCAACCCATACCCAACTGATGACCCGCTTTCTCGAATTAACGACAAAAGAACAGGACATTGATCGAGCCAATGATTTCCTGAAGACAAGACTGAAAGCGCATTACGACAAAGAAATGTTTCCCCTCGTGCGCGGCTATCAAACCGCCACCGAACTGGAGCTTGGAGAGCGGCTTAGAGAGACAGAGCGGGCCCTTACTCGCGCAAAAGATCTGAGCAAGATCATCACTTTCGCCGCATTTCTATTGGCAATAACCTTTGGTATACACATCTCACGCTCGATTGCTAAGCCTGCACATGCACTCACGCAGGCGGCGCTGCGTCTTGGCCAAGGCGACTTGACCACGAAATTGCCGGTCACATCGGCTGGCGAGCTCGGTGTGCTTGCCGCCACCTTCAACCACATGGTTTCGGAGCTTAGAAGCACCACCGTGTCCAAAACCTATGTGGACAACATCATTCATTCCATGAACGAATTTCTCATCGTCGCCGACGCCAGCGGGCGTATTGAGACAGTCAACAAAACAACGCTGCGCGAGTTGGGTTATTCAGCGGACGAAATGATTGGCCAATCAATGGCCCGATTTATACGTCGCGATGCGCCACCGACGCCACGCCCACCGGCCGATTCTCACGCGTTGGCTGCAACCGGAGAATATTTCGTTGTGGCGAAAAATGGCGGCGGGATTCCAGCGTACTGGTCAAGCTCGGAGCTACGCAATAAATCGGGCTTGCTACAGGGCATGGTCTACGTGGGCAAAGACATGAGCGGCTGGAAGCGCATCGAGGCGCAACTGAGAACCTCCCTGACCGAAAAAAACGTTCTTCTCAAAGAGATCCACCATCGAGTGAAAAATAACCTGCAGATCATTTGCAGCCTGCTCGCATTGCAGGCCAGACGATCGCACGAGCCAGCGACCCAAGCCATGTTTCATGAAAGCGAGACGCGCATTCGGTCGATGGCCCTCATTCACGAACAGCTCTATCGGTCCCAAGACATTGCGCAAATCGATTTTGCCACCTATGTAAACGAGCTGACCCGGAATCTGCAGCGCTCTTACGGGGTGGAATCCCACAGAATCACCTTGCGCATCGCGGTAGATGCCATCCGTTTGAATATCGACGAAGCCATTCCCTGCGGACTGCTGATTAACGAGCTGGTGTCCAATGCAATCAAGCATGCCTTTCCGGGGGGACAACGCGGGACCATTTCCATCACATTCAAGTCCGTGCAGCGACAGCACGTCCTTAGCGTGCATGATAACGGCAGCGGCCCAGCAAACGCGGCGGTTTTTAGCGAGGGGCAAAGCCTTGGCCTGCAGCTGGTGCGCGCCTTGGTAAAACAGCTGCATGGCGAGCTCCACTTGGAGGTGGAGGAAGGCGTGCAGGTCACCGTGACCTTGCCGGCCGCATCCGGTAACGACCGCACGGCATAACCGCTGGAGCGTGCAGAGCCGCCCACCTCAGGGGGACAGGAGGCTCTTGCGCATGTTACCTACGCTCGTCCCGATAGATACAAGCGACCCGGCGCGGCCGCCACCTCTGAGGCGAATAGAAAGGTGGCCGATCGCAGCTATCTCATCGATAATTGGCACGAAGTCGGTTAAGGCACTTAAAGAATGACGCGAGGCTTAGAACCGGAGCGCAAAGAGGAGTACCCGATCGGTGCCCACTACCACCAACAAAAATAATCGAATCCTCATCGCCGAAGACGAGGCCATCGTCGCGGTCGACATTCAGAGCCAGCTGGAAGCCGTTGGCTACAGGGTCCTGGCTGTCGCCACATCGGGCCAGGAGGCCCGCGACCAGGCGCTCGAAATGCGTCCGGATATGGTGCTCATGGACATTCGCCTGAGCGGTCCGTTGGATGGCATCGACGCCGCCCAAGCCATCCGCCGCAAGCTCGATATACCCATCGTGTTCCTCACCGCTTACGCCGACCAGGAGACCCTGCAGCGGGCGAAGGCCACCGGTCCCTGCGGTTACCTGGTGAAGCCCTTCAACGAACGCGATCTCTACGCCACCCTCGAGATTGCGCTGCACAAGCATCAGCTCGAGCTCGCCCTACGTAAGCGCTATCACGAGTTGCTCGCGATACTCGATGCGCAACGCCATGGCACCGTCATGGTCGATGCCGGCGGGCGAATCAGCTTCTTGAGCAAGTCGGCCGAGCAGCTGCTCGGCATCGACTCCGAGTACGCCGCAAATCGTTCCTGGAAACAGGTGCTTACCCTGAATGGAAGTAACAGC
>JAGTVB010000267.1 GCA_018224385.1 Gammaproteobacteria bacterium | reverse complement strand
TAACTGCGTTGCGCGCTGGCTCGAAATCCTCATGTACTCCCATGTACACTCCGGTTCCTCGCCAACGTGCGCCTTGTTCTGTCGGCGCTCGCTGGGGTTTTAAAACACACTCTTGAGGCGCATTTATCAATATTAGATAAGTTTTTTGTGAAACGACCTTGGAAGGGTATAGCTCGAAGAAAAGCGGGCTGCTCGCAGCAAGCGGACGTCGCGCACTTGAACAAAACATTCTTGGCCACAGGAGTATTAGCATTGAAAAGACTAGTTTTTCTGCAGGCGATCGTAATAAGCGGATTAACATTGTTCGCTGGTACAGCGTTCTGCGCGGCACTTCTACAAGCGGATGGCCAGTGGCTCAAGTACGCCGATGGCCGGCTCCACTTTACCGCAGGCCCGGGTGATCCTGAAGACTTTCTTTACCGCAATGATCAGCAGCAAATCATCGATAAGCTAAAAGGAACCGGTGCAAACAGTCTGTACTTCCAAGCGGTACGCTCCCATGGGGGTGACGGCTCGAATTCACATAATCCCTTCATTGATCACGATCCAAAAAACGGTGTCGACCAGGGCGTGCTAACCAAGTGGCACAGGTGGCTAAAGCAACTGTCAGACAACGAGGTCGTGAGCTACTTCTTTATCTATGATGATTCGGCGCGTATTTGGACTGGTGATGCGGTAGGCAGCGCCGAGAAGGCCTTTCTGCGCACGCTGGTGGAGAAATTCCGAGAGATTGATCGGCTGGTGTGGGTTGTGGCGGAGGAGTATGCAGAGCGATTATCAGCCGCGCGGGTAAGCAATATCGCAAGGGTCATTAAGGAGTATGACCCACACCACGCTGTAGGTGTCCACAAGAATGTGGGGGTATCGTTCACCGAGTTCGCCGATGATCCGAATATCGATGTATTTATGATGCAGCTTGGTTCCTGCTCGGCTAGTAACGTGAAAGCGCAGGTCTCACAGGCCGTCAAAGCGGCCCAAGGCCGATACGTAGTGAATATGAGCGAAGCCCCTGACTGCGGCAAAGGGGACACGCTGAGGGAGCAGGCTAAGGCAGCTGCGGATGCCGGCGGCTATTTCATGGTGTACCGCATGGACGTGGTAGGCACCTCAACCTCGGACCTCAAGAACCTCGGGGAGTTGGCAAGAGACATGGAGACGAAGCTGAATGAGGGCGTTAGTCCAAACGGCAACAGGCCTAATAACCCGAACGGAGTCTCCCTACGAAAGACCGCCGGATGAGAGCGTAGTCAGCTGCGCGCTGCAGCCGAGCTGCGCCCCATGGCGTTTGAAATCGGAACGGACGCGTCGTCCGGGCGGGTTGCATACAAGAAGGCTCCGGTGCTAGAGAAGTCCTGTTGCGAACAGGGTAAAATAAGGCGCTTGAATACCGGATGCTCAGGGCGAGCACAATCAATGATGGAAGCTGTTGAAAACGCGTTGATGCTGGATGAGTTCCTTGGTGCGTGTCGATCTTTGGAGCTTAGTTCCCTCTCCGGACGGTCATTGCGCTCTATTGCCAAGAAGCTGAGCGTGTTTCCATCCCCAGAGGCGATCCGAATCGCTTATCTTGGGAACTCAACTTTTGAGCCGTTGCCCGATTATGTTGCCGCAGTGGCCGCCTGTCGCGGGCTGGCCGCCAAGAATTACATCGGCCCTTATGATCAGCACCTACAGGAACTCATTGATCCGGCTTCGGGTTTTCATGCGTTCGAACCGGATCTCCTTTTTCTTCATCTCTTGATAGAGAAGCTCTCTCCGAGAATAGCCCACCAATTTGGCGCGCTCTCGAAAGATGAAATTGAGAGTCAAAGAGACCGTATTCTGCATACGCTCTCTGAATGTGCCCGCCACGCTCTTGAGACTACTCAGGCCAGCGTCGTGGTGACCAACTTTCCGGCACCAACAGACTATCATTTAGGCCTTGCCGATAAGAAGCGCCAGCTTGGGGAATACGAGTTTTACCTGGAGCTCAACCTGGCCGTGCTCCGGTCATTCAAGGAGGAAGCGAGGGTTCAAATATTCGATCTGGACAAGCTACTTTCCAGTGTCGGGAAACGTTCGGCGCGCGACAAGCGATTATATTATCTGGCGAAAATGCCCTGGAGCGAGCGGGTGCTTCCGGCGCTTGCGGACGAGCTGGTCAAACACTTGGAAGCGGCCAACAATATTATCAAGAAATGTGTCGTTGTGGATCTGGACAATACGCTTTGGGGGGGCATTATCGGAGAGGTTGGACCCGAAGGTATAGAGGTGGGGCAGGGTGAACCGCGAGCGGAGGCTTTTTTCGACTTCCAGAGCCGGCTAAAGTCGCTCTTGGATCGAGGTATTCTGCTAGCTGTTTGCAGCAAGAACAACATGGCGGACGTCCGGGAGGCCTTCCTTCGCCGTATCGACATGCCCCTCAAGGAGGGGGATTTCTCTGCGATGGTGGTCAACTGGGAGCCGAAGAACCTGGGTCTTCAGCATATCGCAGAAACTTTGAACATCGGCCTGGACAGTATGGTTTTCATTGATGACAATCCAGCCGAATGCGATCTAATCAGGCAGCTTCTGCCTGATGTACAAACGGTCCTGCTGCCGCAGGATTGCGCGCAGTACACAGAGGCACAGAGGCACTTTCGCGTATTCACGGGCTGGAAAAGGCAGCAATTCTGGACGAGGATAGGCTGAAAACACGCCAGTACACCGAAAATTTTCAGAGACAGGATTCCCGGAGAGGTTTCCAGGACATGGGATCCTACCTTCATAGCCTGGAGACCGTCGTGAACGTGTTCCGTGCCCAGAGAGCACACATTGCGCGAATCCACCAGCTCTTCGCTAAGACGAACCAGTTCAACCTAACAACAAAGCGGTACTCTGGCGCGGACCTGGAAGCATTTATCGAACGGGACGATTGCCATCTCTACCTCGCATCAGCGCGGGACAGGTTTGGTGATCTCGGCAATATCGGTGTCTGCCTGGTTCACATCCAGGATCATCACGCGGCGCTTATCGATAGCTTTTTGCTGAGTTGCCGAGCGATGGGGCGAGGCATCGAAGCAGCGATAATGAATTATCTCAAGAGGGAATACTTGCAGCGGACGAGCCTAAGCGCCATGGAGGGGCTTTATATCCCGACCAAAAAAAACGTGCCGGCAAAGACTTTCTATGCGAGTGAAGGCTTTCAAGTTGCGCAAACGTCTCCGACAGGTGCAATACGGTACGTGCTATCGCGGGATGCGGTGGCCTTTTCCCCATGCGACTGGATAACATTAGAGGAGTCATAAGCTCGTGAATATCGACGCATTGCCCCGGATCGTCAGCGAAGTATTGGGAATTCCGATCGAGGCCGTGAGCGAAGCCTTGTCGAGCGACGAGACACCAGAGTGGGACTCTTTGAACCACTTGAGACTGATCACTGCTCTAGAAGAGGAGCTTTCCATCCAACTCACGATGGATGAGGTAGTGGCGGCCAAGACGAACTACGGAAATCTGCGCGATATTGTTAGCAAGCGAATGGATAACTAAGAGGATAATGTGCCCTCATTTAACCAACTTGATTTCAGTATCAATAGATTTCACTTTTCTTTCAATAGCCTCCCGGTCTGAGACAAACAGCCAAGAAACGGCAACGATGAGTATTTGCAGCAGTTCCGCTGCTCGCAATACTAAGCTTATGGTCAATGGAATGGTCGGATCATCATAGAACGGTGCAAAAAGCAGCACGAAAAGCCCCTCACGAACACCGATAGCAGATACCGAGATAGGTAGTCGCTCAAGTAAAGCTACCAGCGGCGCAGCGGCAATGAGAAACAGTATTCCGGGCTCGCTCAGACCGATTGTTCTAGAGGAAAAATATACGGCAAGTCCATAGGATGTTTTCTCAATAATCGATAGAAAAAAATATACCCACACTTGCCGCCTACCGTCCTTGATCATCGCCAGATTCGAAAGCAGGCGTTTCAGTACTTTGTTTACACGTTTAGGGGAAAACCGACGAAAATCTAGTTTCAAAAGTAACGCGGCGCGACTCTGCATCAAATGCAAAGAAACGGTAATAGCTATAACGCCTACCAAACTGACTAGAACAGCCTGCTCTTTGAAGGGAAGATTAAGGTCGTTCACGCTCAAAGGCAAAAGCAGAGTGATAATCAATAACGAAGAGAGAGCGCCGAAAAATCGTTCAATAATAATCGAAGAAACTATTGGAGATATGGCGTGGTGATATTTTTGAACGCAGTAGGTCTTATAGGCGTCAATACCTAGGCTCGACGGCGCGAAAAACGAAAAAACTCTTCCCCGTAAATATGCGAGGACAGGGACGCTGACGGGCACAAACACATGAAATAGCCGCAGCAGGAAATGCCATTTGACACCCATAAAAATTTGGTCAAATGTGATCAAAACCAATACTAGGGAAAAATAATAAACATCCGCCTGACTGGTAAGCGATAAAAATTTGTTGAGATCCGCAACATAGAGTATTAGTGAAATAGCAACAATAATGAAGCCAAACCTCAGTATCCTGCTGATACGTAAATTAATGTATGACATGAGGTTCGGCACTTTCAAGAATCCCAATATTAATTAAATAATTAGCTAGTCACTTCACGTAGCGTTCATTGCGGTAAATATGCTTTTTTTAAAGTGGGCACGATCTCATTGAATCGTGGCGTTACCTATCGCTAGGTAAAGTAGCATAATCATGCATTGAGTTGCGCCTGCCCATTATCCTTCTGTATTGAGAATAACCTGTCTCTCTCTTCGGATAGGACCAAGGTCCATATACGCATGGCATGTTCCGCACGCCACGGACGGCTGCCGCCGCGATCAAGTAATCGCCTTATCTCGTCCCAAGACTAAAGTCCTTTGGCAGTAACCCGATCTTGCGTCAATAGCGATCGAGCAACCGTCTCTAATTGATCACAAAAAGCCCGATCTTCCTTGATACGTTGTGGATGCTTGGGCCTGGATCGGAATTCGGCTGGAACAAAGCCCGCTACTGCTTTGCGCAACACAATTTTATCATTGTTGCCGTCATTCTTGAACTTTGATGGAATCTGGTAAGCTAGCTCAACAACCTGCTTATCCAAGAAAGGCGATATACAGCGCATACCAAAAGTAGCGTGCACTCGCTCCATTTTTTGCAGCAACATGGGCAGCGCCTGATGAGGGGAGGAGACCAGCAATCGATTGAGCAATTCCTTTCCGGCGGGCGGCAGTTGAGTTTTATAAGTTAGGCCACGGGCTCCCGTTACGTGTGGATACGGAGGGATTTTGCGTCCTAAGAGTGTCTTGATGGCAAGTCCAGTGACAGGGTTTTGAGGCAGTACCCCGGTCTGAGTAAAGCCATACAGGGGGTCGACAAAGAAGCGGATAAATGGCCAGCGCTGCGCTCGTGCGACCAACGTGTGCCTGGGCATGCCACCAAATAAGCCGTCTGCACCGTCGCCGCGCAGTATGATGCGGCCAACCTTACTCGCCGCTTGGGCTAACACATAGCCCATGAGTGTCTCGGTGCGTGCAATGGGATCCTCTAGGTGCCATGCCAGTTTGGGAAGGCTCTCCGCTAAGATATCGGCCTTCAAAACGATTGGGCAGTGCTCGGTGCCATAGTATTTGGCGACCTTTTCTGCCCATACCAACTCCTGGTCCTGGTTGTTATCTCCAACGGTGAATGTATGGACTGTTCGCTCGGGCTCCAGGTGTCTGACAGCGCCAAGTATAGCGATTGAATCGATACCGCCCGATAAGGATACGATAATAGGTTGATCCTGATGAATACGCTTACCGACGGCACCAAGGAAAGCTGCCGCAAGCTGGTTACTAAAATACTCTAGTGAATTGTTCCGCAAAGAAAGCGTGGGCTGCCAGTAACGATGAATACTTTTGGTACCGTCAGTATTGATGATGACGTAGCTTTGTGGGGGAACTTGGTAGATCTCCTGCATCAGTGTTCTATCGGCCGGAACTGTCTTGCGGCTGTGGAGATACTGCAAAATGTCAACATCCAGCCGCGCTGATTCCGGCTGTTGCTGGATAATCGCTTTGTATTCACTTGCAAAAAACGTTTGTGACTGTTGCTGATAGTAATAAAGCGGACGGGTGCCAAAGCGGTCCCGCACCAATACGAGCTGTAAAGTTTTTGTGTTAATCAAGGCGAGCGCAAAATCTGCCTCGATATGATTAAACAATTCGCCACCGAGCAACTCCCAGCCGGCCAGCAAGAGGTCCCCGGAGCTGTCGGCATCACAAGCAACGCCAGCCGCTTGCACTTTGGATACGAGATCTTGCATATCAAACATATCTATGTCGGCAACCAGTAACCACTGGTTGCGATGCCATGGCTGCTCATGCGAAATACCGTGATCGCCTTGTAAATATCCGCCCTCAAATTCAAAAACCGAGTCTTTGTTCGGCATGCGATGCGATAGGCAAGCTAATGCCGGATTCCCCTTTCTATTATCGGCTATATTTATCGCGCCAATTATCCCGCTCATTGGAGGCTTACCATAGTAGTCTGTTATTCAGTATTGCTAAAATTAACACGTCGCTAGCGTCTTATAAAAATGACCTTTGCCGGATTACCTTGTACGATAGAGTTACCGGGTATTTTTCCTAATACGACCGAGTTCGGGGCGATCACTGAGCCATGAGCAATATCACTACCATCCGCAATGACGCTGCCAGAACCAATCCAAACATTATCCCCGATGCGTGTACCTTTTGAGCTGTGTCCCTGTTCTCTAATGGTCTGATCGATGCGCGTGTAGTTGTAGTTGCCGGATAGCAGCGTACAGTTCGGTCCGATCAGACAATCATCGCCGATAACCAGGCCTCCAGGCATGCCACCTAAGAAACAGCCAGTGGCAATATCAACTCGCTTGCCAATGACAACCCTGCCTGCGGTAGCCTTGATTTTAGTGAATGAACCGATCTGGCTCCCTCTTCCAATACATAAGTTATTGGTCAATTCAACTTCCGCTCGGGGGCTTACGATACACCGGTACTTTATAAAGTAATAAAGGGAAATTAGGTGTCTGGGGACGCCGAATCGAGAAAACACGGTTATAAAGTTCATAGAGTCGTCCTTCAACAAGAATTTCCTGTCAGTAGTTGAGACTACCGATTCTTGGTGGGCCATGCGCGCAGATCATGATCAGGAGGCGTATTGTGGCCTAACCGGAGTAGCAGACAGACATCAGGGCTAACGCGGCTCACAGCACAAGCAGGAATTGTTGTCATATAGCGCTCCTAAGAGATTCGTGGAATCGATCCTAGCAAATGTTCAGGTCGGTCCATCTTCGTGATCCACAAACCAGGTAGGGGCGCTATATATAGAGCTATCGGTGCACCACGCCAATCCAACCCTTTGCCGGTGTATCGCTGGGTGGTTGCGGGATTCGCCGGCACGGAGGGCCTCCACGACGTTGCCAAACTGCTCGTTTTTCTCTAGGCTGGTCACGATAGGCTCCTTCTGCTTGGATATGAGGTTTTTTCAACTTCACATCATATCCTTCGCATAGGGGGTCTATCACTACCCATCGCTGAGCTTTCCCGACCGGGTTTCTCTTTACTCAGGGCGCGGAAAGACGGGTTACGCCCATTCCGCTACCGGTTGGCCACCAACGTTCGCGCCAGCCAGTGTTGAGGCCGCCGCTAATGGTCAGCCCGTTGCATTGGTTTACGTTGGGAATGTCCGAGGGAGTAAACGTGCCTCGCGGGCCCTACATGGTGCTTAGGCGAAGTGCCACCTCTTTCCGTCGCTTTGGTGGCTTCCACTGAAACAGGGCCGAGGTCCGGCAGGATCATTCCAGAGCTTTTCCGCCTCGGATTGGGAGCAAGGCCGCCATCTCGTGTCATTTCCGATTGAGGTAATACACATCGTGAAAACGGAGGGAACCTGCGCGCCGGATGCGGTCCGGGATTCAGCGTCTAACGAGCACTTCGGCTACTTTCGCAAGCAGCTGCATACCTGCTTCCGGGAATGCTATCCGTGCGGTGGCGAAAAGGGAAGGACGTGCGGTCGCCACCAACACGAGCATTTCTGGAAGGCCAAGCAGACGCTGTTGGCGCTGGTCCGCCCCCAGGGAAGTCGACTCGCCACGTGGCTCGGTGACGGTGGCCGAGCCAACGCGGGGTCAATCGGTGGTGGCGGTGGTTGGCATCACACTCGGCTGCGCATGCGTTTCATCTGCGCAGCCGGCCCTCCGCAAGAGATTGGGAGTGGCATCGAGGCTTTCTGGAGAGGTTGCCTTTAGTCGCCCGTTACTGGAAACCACGGTCACAACCTCTCGTCGGCGGGAGTCAGCCTGTCGCTGCGCTGAGTGGTTACTTGATACAGATGCTGGTACACCGCCGGATGGGCAGAGTTCGAACGGTATGCTCAACGAACGATGACGTCTAGCCCTTTGGGTATCCCTGGCTCGCG
>JAGTVB010000266.1 GCA_018224385.1 Gammaproteobacteria bacterium | reverse complement strand
CCGGTGTTGTGCTCGCCGCCTGCCTTGCAAGCCATTGCACTGGGCAAGGCCATGTGTGTGTGGATCTGCGGGCCCTCGCCGGGCGGCCGGTGTTCACAGCCGCGGGCGAAATATCCTTAGTTGCCCCCCCTCTCGAATCGTGGCTGGCGGTGCTGGTTAACAGCGCCGTGGTGGGTCGGGAGGGAGAATACCGTCCGCTGGTGCTCGATGCGGCAGGCCGGCTCTATCTCTACCGCTACTGGAACTATGAACGCACGATTGCCGAAAGCTTACGAGCGCGCGCCCTGCGCACCGCCACGGGGGTGGATGTGCCGGCGCTGCGGGCCGGCTTAAGGCGTCTTTTCCCTGCCTCGCCGGCGGCTGAAATCGACTGGCAGCAGGTGGCGGCAGCGGTGGCGGTGCTGCGTCACCTTTGCGTCCTCTCTGGCGGGCCAGGCACCGGCAAGACGACCACGGTTACCCGCATCCTGCAACTGCTCATTGAGCAAACACCGCAGGATCCGCCTCGTATTGCGCTGGCGGCCCCCACCGGCAAGGCCGCGGCACGCATGCAGGAGGCCATTGCCGCGGCTAAGCAGCACCTTGCCATCGATCCGCAGATTGCGTCTGCAATTCCCGACAGCGCCTTTACCTTGCATCGTTTGCTGGGCGCCCGCGGCGGTTCTCCCTACTTTCGCCATCATTCGGGAAACCCCCTGGCTGTGGACGTCTTGGTGATGGATGAGGCGTCGATGGTGGATGTCGCCTTGATGGCGAAGCTGTTGGCCGCGCTGCCGGAGTCGGCCCGTATCATTATGCTCGGTGACAAGGATCAGCTGGCCTCGGTGGAGGCGGGCGCGGTGCTCGGCGACATCTGCGCCGACGCCCAGGGCTATTCAGCTGCATTCCGTGAGCGTCTTGCCGAGGTGGTAACGGCGTCGCTGCCACCCGCAAAGGTAGGGCAGGCGCCGATTGGCGATGCCATCGTCATGCTGCGAAAGAGCTTTCGCTTCGGGCCCGGCGGCGGCATCGGGGCGCTGGCCGAGGCGATCAAGTCCGGAGCGGGTGCCCATTGTGTGAGGCTGCTCAGACCGAGGCAATCGGAGGAGCTTGTCTGGCGCACGCTGGCTGAGCGTAGCGATCTGCGTGCGGGCATTGAGGACAGCGTGCGCGCCGGGTTTGACGCGTACCTTCAGACACTGGCCGCCGATCGGCCGCCGGCGGCGGTGTTGGCCGCCTTTAATCGCTTTCGCGTGCTTTGCGCGCACCGTCGCGGAGCGCTCGGCGCTGACGAGCTCAATGCCCTTGTGGAAGCGCGCCTGCGCCGCTGGCTTGCGGTGGATACGCGAGCCGGTTGGTACCTGGGCCGCCCGGTGATGGTGGTGCGCAACGATTACCCGGCGGCCCTGTTTAACGGGGACATTGGCATTGCGCTGGCGGATACTCGGGCCGACGGTACCCTTCGTGTTTTTTTTCAAGCACCGGACGGGCGTCTGCGCAGCTTCGCGCCCGGGCGCCTGCCGCCTCACGAGACGGTATTCGCGATGACCGTCCATAAGGCGCAGGGTTCGGAGTTTGACGAGATCGTCGTGGTGCTGCCGCTGGAACTCACGCCAATTCTCACTCGGGAGCTGGTCTACACGGCGATTACCCGGGCGCGCAAACGCGTGGAAGTTTGGGGAACCGAAGCCGTGCTCCGCGCTGCCGTCGCACAATCGGTGCGGCGTTCGTCGGGTCTGCAGGAGCGCTTGTGGCGACCGCGCGGCGCGGTCACCGATTCGGAGCGGGAGCAGCGAGCGGATCCCGCTGTGATCGGCGGCGGCTAGTTGGGTTGGATACCCTCTGGCGGCGCAGGCCCTGTCGCGGGGGCGGCGCCAATGCGCAGTGCAGGCTGTCCCTGAAGCGCGTGGTGTCCAATGATGGCGGCGGCCGCACTCCAGCCCTGGTAGCGTGTTCCGCCGGGCGTGAACTGCGTGCCATGCACAAATTCGGGAAAGCCCCAAGGCTCGCCTTCCATTTCCAGCGCATTCGCCTGATGGATGCCGTGGAGAAAGCGCCGTGCTTGGTCTGCTGCGCCGCGGGCGGCGAGATCAGCGACGTAAAAGCCCGTGATAAGGGGCCAGAGGCCGCCATTCTGGAACTCGTGTGGCTTGTTTTTGAACGTGTAGGAAAAGGTCGTTTGCAGATCCTCCCAATCCTCGTCCACCGGCTTGATGACCGGATGGAAGGCCGGTAAGAGCGCCAGCTTTGATGGGACGATTTGCGCAATATAATGGTCAACCTTCTCCTGTTGCGTCGCATCGGCCAGGCCGAGCAAGGAAGCCAAGACATTGGCAAAACTGTCGAACCGATAGCCATAGCCGGTGGGCGAAAAATACGGTAGCCAGTACTCGCTGGCACAATGGGAGACGGCTTTGTAGGCCCTTTTGAACAGGATCTCGTGGTAGGCGTCTTCGGGGAGTTGATCGCAGCCAAAAACCCAGTAGTTGGCTTGGATTACGTGCCGCAGGCGGCCGAGGCGCTCGCGGAGCCGATGGTCTTCGGAGCCATGCACGTCGGCGTGTATCTCACACAGTGTTTTTTGCGCCTGCCAGTAAAGCACTTGGTCGTAGAGAACGTAACCCTGTTGCAGGTATTCGTCCGCCCAATCACCCGTCGGGGGAACATACAGCAGGCCGCGGTTGTTGAATTCCCACGCGCCCAGCAGAAAGCGCACCTTCTCGATGGCCGGCAGCACGCGCTTCAGAAAGGCATCATCGCCGGTGGTGCGCCAGTATTCGCCACAGCCGATCAAAAACCACAGATCGGCATCGACTCGTCCTGTGGTTCCTCCGTAGCTGATGCGTTGCGAAAGTGGGTCGACGTTACTTGGGATCTCGCCATGAGGCCCCTGATAGCGCGCGAGCGTTTCTAGGGTATCTCTGGTGGCGGTCGCTAGCGTTTCATTGCCGGTCAGTAGCGCCGCCAGTCCGAGAATGACCCCGTCCCGCCCCCAAATACGCCGGTAGTTGGCCTCATCCGTGGGTGACGCCAGGAAGCCGTCCGCGGTCATGCATCGGCTAAGGAGCTGACAGGCCTGTTGATAGCCTTCGGAGAATAAGGCATCGTCCCTCGAGTCGTTCATGTCGGTATGCATGGGCACTCCTCGCCTGTTGCCGTCTGTGTCTCTTTTCAAGAGCCGCGCCTTGTCACGTGGTGGACAATACCCTACCCATAATTGGCGCAGTGCCGACAACGGTATCTCATGGGTAGCGCGCACTAGTTTAACGGTTGTGTCCTTTGGGTGTTATAGCGCTCCTACCTGATCCATGAACCGCGAAGATGGGCCTAAGTCATCGTTTCACCCGGCATGCCATGGGCAACCGCTAGAACAGTGCTTTCCTGATGGCTGATCTCCGCTGCGCGAATACCTACGTTCTCCCGGCGTGAGTCTGGCATCACTGCGCGTTGCTGGCAGCTCTATCCGCCCTTTTTGGATCATCAACTGGCTTTATGAAGATATGCGTTGAAGTTACCTTGCATGAGGTTAAACTACAGCGAAGACGCTCTGCCGTTGCAGAGAGGCACGCCTGTCCATGGCCGACAACGCGCGTGATACCCGGGGTGAGCGCGCCGCCCGCTTTCCGAGTGATGACCCGGTACCGGCGGCTGGCCGGCGGGCTCTCCTGGCATGGCGGGCTAGAGCAGCCGCTATTCCGCATGGATCCGATCGTCGTCGCGTCGCCAGCCTCAGAATTCGGCGCGTGCTCAAGTATTGGTTTTGATGCGGCCTTATGGGATGCAGGGGCATGCACTCTGTGCTCGGGCTTGCTTGACGCTCGGTGGCGCAAGGGACGCGCACCGGTCGCACGTTGTCTCCCCGGTGCATCGCGGCCGCCGGTTCAGGAAAAGCGACTCAATCCGACCGGCCCCAGGCAATTGTTGATGACGCGCAAGCCTTGAAACGGCGTCCTCAAATGCCCCCAAATCGGCCAGGTGTGGTCACAACGGCATAGAACAAGCGTAATCCCGGCAAACTATTTGAGCGCAGCGATGACTGCTGGACCTGGGTGATCGTCTTGATGTGTCGCGCGCACCGTGCGCCGCCCGTGACCTAAAGGTTTTGGCAACGCCGCTGACTCACCGTCACTAACGCCACAAGGAGACAATAAATGGCGAATTCAACCAAGAAGAGAATTTATTACTTTGGGCGCACCAAGGCCGAGGGCACCAAAGAGATGAAGGCCTTGCTCGGAGGCAAGGGTGCGAATCTGGCGGAGATGACCAGCATCGGCCTGCCGGTGCCGCCGGGCTTTACCATAACCACCGAGACCTGCGCCGAGTACAACGAGGCCGGCGGCAAGCTGCCGCCGGGGCTGCTCGAGGATGTCCATGAAAACGTGGCACTCCTTGAGCAGGAGACCGGCAAACAGTTTGGCTCCGAGGCTAACCCGCTCCTGCTGTCGGTGCGCAGTGGGGCGGCGGTGAGCATGCCGGGGATGATGGATACGGTGTTGAACCTAGGACTCACCGACCGGGCGTTGCAGGGACTGGCGAAGGTCTCCGGCAACCGACGCTTTGCCGCGGATGCTTACCGCCGGCTGATCAACATGTTTGGCGACGTCGTGATGGGCGTTGCCCACGAAAAATTTGAAGCGGAGTTCGAACGAATCAAGTCCAAGTATGGTGTCCTGCTCGACACGGAGCTCGGCGAAGAGGGTCTCGAGGAGCTGATCAGCGCCTATAAGGACGTCTACCAAAAGCACACTGGCGAGGTCTTCCCGCAGGATCCATTCCTGCAGCTTGAGAAGGCCATTGAGGCGGTGTTCAAGAGCTGGAACATTCCCCGTGCGGTCAAGTACCGCCAGATCCACGAGATCACGGGGCTGCTGGGCACGGCGGTCAATGTCCAGACCATGGCGTTTGGCAACATGGGCGAGGATTCGGGGACCGGCGTGGCGTTCACGCGCAATCCGGCGACCGGTGAAAACAAGTTCTACGGGGAGTTTCTGGTCAACGCCCAGGGCGAGGACGTCGTGGCGGGGATCCGCACGCCGCAACCCGTTGAGGAAATGCAAGCCTGGCGTCCGGAAATCTACGAACAGCTCCTCAAGAACAAGGATATTCTGGAACATCACTATCAGGAGATGGAGGATTTTGAATTTACCATCGAGCGTGGGACGCTGTACATGCTCCAGACTCGCACGGGCAAACGCACGGGTTTCGCCGCGGTCAAAATCGCCGTTGACATGGTGCGAGAAGGGCTGATTGACAAAGCGCTCGCCGTACAGCGGGTGCCTCCGAATGATCTCAATCAGCTGTTACTGCCGACCTTTGATCCACAAGCCCAGCGCGAAGTGCTGGCCAAGGGATTGCCGGCATCTCCGGGGGCGGCCTCCGGCAAGCTGGCGTTCACTGCCAGCGAGGCAGTGCAGCGCTCGGAGAATGGGGAGAAGGTATTGCTCGTGCGCAAGGAGACCAGTCCCGAGGATGTCAGCGGCATGCATTTGGCCGCCGGCATTTTGACCTCCACTGGCGGTATGACCAGTCACGCGGCGGTAGTGGCCCGTGGTTGGGGCAAGTGCTGCGTGGCCGGCGCCGGGGCGCTGCGGATCGACGAAAGCCGCAAGACCGTCACCGTCGATGGGCGCACATTTACCGACCAGGATGTGCTGAGCATTGATGGTTCTACGGGCGAGATCATGGTGGGGGATGTGCCGCGCCGCGAGCCGGAGCTCTCGGGCGATTTCGCCACCTTGATGGAGTGGGCCGACGAGTTTCGCACCCTAGCGGTTCGCACCAATGCGGATACGCCGGAGGACGCCACCCGCGCCCGCGAATTCGGCGCACAGGGTATCGGGCTGTGCCGTACTGAGCACATGTTTTTCGACCCTGAACGCATCACCGCCATGCGCGGCATGATTCTCGCCAGCGAGCAGTCGGCTCGCCGCCGTGCGTTGGATAAGCTGCTGCCTTACCAGCGCAAGGATTTCGAGGGTATTTTCAAGGCCATGGAAGGCCTTCCGGTGACCGTGCGCCTGCTGGATCCGCCGCTGCACGAATTCCTGCCGCAGGAAGCGGCGGCGCAGGCTGAGCTGGCAAAGGCGCTCGACGTCTCGCCCGAGACCGTCCAGGCACGCGTGACGCAGCTGCATGAGACCAATCCGATGCTGGGTCACCGCGGCTGCCGGCTCTCCATCACCTATCCGGAAATCCTCGAGATGCAGGTGACTGCCATTGCTGAAGCGGCCATCAATTGCCGGCAAAACAACATCGATGCTCGCCCGGAGATCATGATCCCGTTGGTAGGGACCGCCAAAGAGCTCGCGATTCTGCGCGAAAAGGTGCTGGCGACCATGGCGGCGGTCAAGCAGGCCAAGGGCTATAGCGAGGCGCTGGAGATCCCGGACGGCACGATGATCGAGATCCCGCGGGCCGCGCTCACCGCCGACGAAGTGGCCCAATATGCGGATTTCTTCAGCTTTGGCACCAATGATCTCACGCAGATGACGTATGGTTTTAGTCGGGACGACATCAATACGTTCCTGCCGGACTACCTTGAACAGGAGGTGTTTGAGCGAGATCCGTTCCAGTCTCTGGACACCCGCGGTGTCGGACAGCTTATCGAGATGAGTGCCAAGAAGGGACGCGCCGTCAAAGCGTCACTCAAGCTGGGGATCTGCGGCGAGCATGGCGGCGATCCGGCATCGATCGCGTTTTGCCATCGAGTTGGGCTGGACTACGTGTCCTGTTCGCCCTTCCGAGTAGCGGTGGCGCGCCTGGCCGCGGCCCAGGCGGCGCTGGGGTAACCGGTTGCCCACACCGCTGCGGCGCGGTGCGGCCCTTACGCCGGGGGCCGCACCGCAACGGAACGACAACACAAAAAGGTCCTTGGCGATAGAGGAGGTATCATGAGCCAACGAGGCTATGCAGCGGTTTACCGTCGATCCATTGAGGATCCCAACGGTTTCTGGGGAGAAGCGGCGGAGGACTTATACTGGGAGCGCAGGTGGGACAAGGTTTTCGACGACGCCAACAAGCCTTTTTATCGCTGGTTTTCCGGCGGTGTCCTCAATACCTGTTTCAATGCCTTGGACTTGCACGTTGAGCAGGGGCGTGCGGAACAGCTCGCGCTTATCTTTGACAGCCCGGTGACGCAGACCGTAAGGCGGTTTACCTATCAACAGCTGCGCGATGAGGTCGCCCGCCTGGGCGGTGCGCTGACGGCGCAAGGCGTGGAAAAAGGTGACCGAGTCATCATCTATATGCCGATGGTGCCCGAAGCGGTGATGGCGATGCTGGCTTGCGCGCGGATCGGTGCTATCCATTCGGTGGTGTTTGGGGGCTTCGCGGCCAACGAGCTGGCAACGCGCATCGACGATGCCAAGCCAAGGGCGGTGTTGTCGGCGTCCTGTGGCATTGAGGGAACGCGGATCATTGAATACAAACCCTTGCTGGATGCCGCCATCGATATGGCCTCTCATAAGCCAGAGAAGTGCCTTATTCTGCAGCGTCCGCAGGCGGAAGCGATGTTGGTTGCGCGTCGCGATGTGGACTGGCTCGAGGCGGTGGCCGCGGCGCCACCGGCGGAATGCGTGCCGCTCGCCGCGACCGATCCACTCTATATCCTCTATACGTCGGGAACCACGGGACAGCCAAAGGGCGTGGTTCGCGACCACGGCGGTCATGCCGTAGCGCTGAAGTGGACCATGAAGAACATTTATAACGTCGATGCGGGTGATGTCTACTGGGCCGCGTCCGACGTCGGGTGGGTTGTCGGCCATTCTTACATCGTCTACGCACCACTGCTTAAGGGCTGCACCACGATGGTCTACGAGGGCAAACCTGTAGGTACTCCCGACGCCGGTGCTTTTTGGCGTGTCATCGCGCAACACGGTGTGCAAACCTTGTTTACCGCACCCACGGCGTTTCGCGCCATCAAACGGGAGGACCCGACCGGCAGTTATCTCGCGAAATACGACCTGTCGAGATTCAAGACCTTATTTCTGGCTGGCGAGCGCTGCGATTCGGACACGCTCAACTGGGCGCAACAGAGGCTCAAGGTACCGGTTATAGACCACTGGTGGCAAACCGAGACCGCTTGGGCCATCGCCGCCAATTGCCTGGGTATCGAATATCTCCCCGTCAAGCCTGGATCGCCCACAAAACCGGCCCCTGGCTATGACGTGCGGATACTGGACGGTATGGGCAACATGCAGCCTGCGGGCGAGATGGGTGACATTACGGTGAAGCTCCCTTTGCCTCCCGGCACGCTGGTGACCCTGTGGAACAACGACGAGCGGTTCAAGAGTTCTTACCTGGACGCCTACCCTGGCTACTACTTGACCGGAGACGCCGGCTACCTGGATGAAGACGGTTATGTCTGGATCATGAGCCGCATTGACGACGTCATCAACGTGGCTGGGCACCGGTTATCCACTGGGGCCATGGAGGAGGTGTTAGCGAGCCATCCGGATGTTGCCGAGTGTGCCGTGGTCGGTGCGGCAGACGCAATGAAGGGCCAGATTCCGGTCGGATTTGTGGTGCTTAAGGCCGGAGTCGAGCGGCCGCGCGCTGAGATCATCAACGAGCTTATTCAGTTCGTCCGCGAGAAAATCGGGCCCGTGGCCGCCTTCAAGCAGGCTACCATCGTCAACCGATTGCCCAAAACCCGCTCCGGTAAGATTCTGCGCGGCACCATGCAGAAGATCGCCGATGGTGTGGCGTACAAAGCCCCTGCCACCATCGACGATCCGGCGATTTTAGACGAGATTACGGAGTCTTTACACGAGCTTGGTTATCCCAAGGGGGCCTAGTCATTCCTAAAAACAGCGTCTGTGACATTCGGGCCGTGGCCATTGGTTCGTCAGCATCACCATTCAGAGGTTAAAACCGCACCCAGAATCTGTAGGTAGCCAGTCGCCGTGCCACAAGGGACGTCGTGAATACATCCTTGTAGACTTGAGTCCGGCATCCATGCCGGACACACCCTTGAGGCACGGCGACTGGCTACCACCCGGACGAAACGATGTCCATGGCCCAATTTCACAACGGCCGCGTCACCCGTTTAGATTAAGAAAACAAATAAAGGAGAGCGTCATGGAGAATACCCGGGAGTTCTTTCCCGCTGTTAGAAAAACCATCATGCCACGACCGGCTTATGCGGAAGAGCGAGATATTTTAGGACAAAGCGGTACCGCCTGGGTTACTCAAGCGCAAATTTTCGGCCCGAATTGGCATCTTGATCACGACCAGGGTTTGCTGGAGATCTATGACGCCGGACCGGCCATTTGTTTTCGTAGTCTGCTGCCTAGAAAGGACAAGTATGAAAAAGAGGGTCTTTACCTTCGCTTAGGTCTTGCCTACCGCACCACGGAAAATGCCAATGTCAATATCCGCAATTTTTCTGGAAACCATGTCTCGCTTCTAAATAGCGTTGACGGGGCGATTTACTATGACCCGAACAATTATTACTGGATTACCGATGATCTGACGATTAACATCAACAGTGTTTACGCCGATGAAAAAATTTGGATTCAGCGGGTTGATTGGGAGTGGGTCAGCAAGGCGATTCTCTATGAGGATGAGGCGGGTTGGCAGGATCATTATCTCCATCGGAATAAAGACGATATCGATGCGCTTTATGCGCCCCAGGAAATAACCAACGAATCAGTTAAAGAATTCCTCGCTAATCGTATTCAGAACGATGATCATTTTGCAAAGAGGTGTCTGGCTTTGCTGAGAGCAGATCAGATGGTCAACGGCGATCTGAGGACGCTATATCAAGAGCTGGGTTTGGAGTGATTG
>JAGTVB010000265.1 GCA_018224385.1 Gammaproteobacteria bacterium | reverse complement strand
GCGGTGCTCTCGATGAACACGATGAGCGCCATCGTCCGATTCGTGATGACAACATGCTGCTCTTGCTGAACGCCCATCATGAAGCGATCCCCTTTCGTCTGCCTAAAGATCCCCTCTTCTCTCATTGGCTGGTGCTGCTCGACACGGTCGATGACAGCGGCTGGGAAAGCGAGGCACGGTATTTTTTGGGAGGTGGATCGTCATACCCCTTGGTGCCTCGCTCTTTGGCCTTGTTGAAGGCGGCACGTCCGATCAAAGCACACCTGGCATGAGCGGGTGTTTTAGTCTCTGCCGAGACTGGCTCCGAGGGCGCGAGCCCCAGGGATGGGGCGAGTAAACGGGAGTGTACAGCGCGCGGTACCCTGAGGATTCCGAGCCAGCGCACAACGCCGCTAGGGCAAGCGCCGCGGGTCTTAGAACGTTCTCTAACAATGACGCTGCCGCATTTGCCACAAGCCTATACGAGCCCCTGCAAATAGGGGCTGATCCCATGGCTCTGCAAAAGGGGTTAAGGCTGGTCGTTTAGATCTATCGAAGGGTAGGGCCGGCTCAA
Organism: Gammaproteobacteria bacterium; assembly: GCA_018224385.1. Lineage (GTDB taxonomy): Bacteria > Pseudomonadota > Gammaproteobacteria > HK1 > HK1 > JAGTVB01. The sequence goes on along the minus strand of JAGTVB010000265.1, from coordinate 2,692 downwards.
TTTAAGAGGGCGTTCTAAACATCCTCTAAGCCACGCCAGCTCTTCTCCCTTTCAACGATCAAGCGCGCAGGTATTATCATGAAAAGTTTACTATTAGCTCTGAGCTGGCTGGCGGTCATTGCAACCTTGATTCCCCTGCATTCGGGAGATGCATGGTGGATAAGGGGATTTGACTTTCCTCGTGTCCAGATCGCCGTCGTCGCCGTCGTTCTGCTGCTGCTAATCGTACTGGTCGTTGACGATCTAAAATTTTACGACTATTTAACCATTACCGCACTTTTTGGATCAATCGGGCTCCAAGTGTGGCAAATCTTTCCGTATACCCCTTTTGCACCGGTCCAAGTCCAAGCGAGCACAGAGCATGAGCCTGAATCGACTTTTTATCTGCTTATTGCGAACGTGCTCATGGACAATAGGAACGTCGCGGGCTTGAAGACGCAAATTCAGGCAGTGGATCCAGACACGGTCTTGGTCGTAGAAGTAAACCGGTGGTGGGAGAGCCAGCTACAGTCGCTACAAACCGACTATCCCTACCTTGTCGCCCACCCCCTCGACAACACCTACGGCATGATACTGTACTCACGCCTACCGCTTATTGATCCACACGTCCGGTTTATCGTCCAGGATGACGTGCCATCGATACACACTCGAGTCAGGTTGCGCTCTGGTACCGAGATTGAACTTCATTGTGTCCACCCGAGGCCACCGAGCCCCGTCCACCATGACCGCTCCACCGAACGCGACGCAGAGCTCATTCTTGTGGGAAAAGAGGTGGAAAATTCAAACAGCCCTGTACTGGTAACCGGTGATCTCAACGACGTCGCGTGGTCACGTTCGACCCGGCTATTTCAGAAAGTCAGCGGATTACTCGATCCTCGAGTCGGCAGGGGTATTTTCGGCACATTTCATGCCCGGTATCCGCTTATGCGCTGGCCCTTGGACCACGTGTTTCACTCAAACCACTTCACACTTATAGCGCTCAAAACGCTCGACTACTTTGGCTCGGATCACTTGCCGGTATTCATTGCTTTAAATCACGAACCGGCCGCACAGATTGATCAAGATGAATTAGATGCTCCGAGCCAAGCAGAACGTCAAGAGATGCGAGAAACCGTCCAAAAGGCCACGAAAGAGCAACCCAGGCAATAGTGCGAGGGAGCACACGCGCACAGAGCAGCCAGTCAAGCGGGACGCAATGTAAGCCCCCCGTGCACGTTTGCGATTCCGGCGCTCACCGGTATTACAATACCTTATGACTCAAGCGCGCGGCCCGAGCGTATCGGCGACATAGGCGCCTCGGCTGCCCATGCCCTTCGGCTCACCCGTTGTGGTATCACTCATGGTTTGGTGCTCCATTTCCGCGTTGAGCTCCGCGCCCAGTAGCACCACATACGCGCTTACAAAAAACCACATGAGCAGAATCACAGCGGCCCCCATGGAGCCGTAGGTCTCATTGTAACTGCTGAAACGCTCGACGTAGAGTGAGAAGAGGAAAGATCCCGCGAGCCAAAGTAGCGTCGCGGCCACAGCGCCCCAGCTCGCCCATTGCCATCGGGCATTTTCGCGGCTCGGTCCAAAGCGATACACAATCGCTAGACCGGTCATCACCGCCGCGGCCAGGAATGGCCAGCGGGACAGCGCGATGAGCTTTTGCACACCCTCCTGAAGGCCAAAGGGACCCAGTATTGCCGGCAAAGCCACCACCAGACCGAAAGAAATGACGCCAAAAAATATCGCTCCCGCTGTCAGCGAGAGGGCTAACGCGTACAGCTTGATAAACCCCCGTTTTTCCTTCTCACCGTAGACGAGATTGAGGGCATCGATGAGGGAGGTTATCGCCCGCGTGGCGCTCCAAAGGGTCAGTAGGATCCCTCCAATTGCCCCAAGGGTTAACGCTCGTCCGGCGTTGCTCGCAATATCACTGAGTTGTCCAGTAACCAGCACACGCGCCTCCTCAGGAAGGATACCGCTCATCAAGGAGATCTGTTGCTCCACATCACTCGGATTGGCAATGAGACCATAGACCGAAATAAGTGCTGCAAGTGCAGGAAACAGGGACAGCAGAAAATAAAAGGCAACCCCTGCCGAAACGGTTGAAATGTGATCCTCGCTGAGTGCGTAGTAAATTCGCACGGCAATATCCCACCACCCCCGAGCCGGGATGTCGCGGGGTCGGCGCGCGTTGCGCCCTCGCCCCTCCTCGTGTTGTGCGCTTGGATCTGCAGTCATGCGCGCCATACCTTAAATCCTCGCCAGGGAACTGTTCAGGCGGAACCTCCCCGGCGTTGCCATCGGGCTTTGCTCATTTTTCCCGAGCGCGGAACTCGACAAGCTCATAGTACGGTGCACTGATAACCGGACAGAACGCCAATTCGGGCTCTGAATCTTAGCCGCGTTAGGCTGGGTTCCGGTCTGCTTCTCTGGTTACGGCTCTATAGAATTAGCGAACGAAGGGCACGGCAATGCGGGATGGCTGGAATCATTGAGTTGTGGACCCGAATCACCCGGGAGACGGCGCGTTCTTAGTCATGAAAACAGTCCTGGCTGTCACGCACTTCCCTGGAGCTATCGCACGGCGGGGTACCCCATGCTCCCCCTCCAAGCGGCAGTGCGCTTAAATGGGAACCATGGGGTGCTGTAAAACTCAACGCTTTTGCACTTTTATCAATAGCTTTCTCAGCCAAACACGCTG
>JAGTVB010000264.1 GCA_018224385.1 Gammaproteobacteria bacterium | reverse complement strand
TCAGTGGCCAGCAGCGGGCAGTAGCGCAGCGTTGGCGGCGCGGCTCGATCAGTTTTTGGGCTGACCAAAATGCCAACGCCAGATCTTGGCGCGCCGTAAGCCCAGCTTCCAGGTTCCAGCAATTGACGATCGCCAAGCGAAAGCCTCCGGGAGGCATGGCATGGGCGCAAGCGGGTCTATCCTCGCAAAACGTAATTTGCACGCTGGAGATATCTGGCCGGTGTCGAATACTATCCACGAACACCAGTTTTGGATGCTGGTACTCTATACCGTGAGCACCGAACAACACAACGCTGTAACCTTCGCGCCGGTCGCACTTTTCATACTGCCAAGTCTTATTGACATATAGCCTCACCAGGGCTTCGAGCCAGCCGCGGCCCTAAAGATCGGGCCACTGATCGGCAAAGCGCAGGTGCACCTCGATAATCTTTGCCCCGATCGTCTCAAGATTGACCATCCCGGTGTAACCCACCAAGTGCTTGCACAGCCAATCACCGCCATGCGCTTCGATGTCAGGCCGCCCTTCGGCGAGCACGGTCCAATAGTCGAAAGTACCCTGCTGCAAAGGCTTGCCGGTCACGTGGCGCCACCAACAGGGTTCACCGTTCACCAGCGCAACATCGGAGCTCACGTGTTCCCCCTCGAGCAAGGGAAGCCAAAAATGACCGGGGCGGTTGTAGCGCTCGTATTCCCTGTGCGAACGCAGAACTCGACTTCCAGAGCCCATGCCTCGCATGTTGTTACACGGGCTTACTGAAGACGGGGTAGGAACAGGGTTCCATACCGTGGAGACCGCACTCCATGCCCTGGCTCTCGGCAATCGCCAGCTTGTTATAGACCCAACGATAGCTGGGGAAAAGACGGTAGGCGTCAGCATCTTCGGTGGGAATAAAAACGTCATCGGGGCATTCCACCTGATCGAAGTACTGCGTCCGCCACGGATCACGTTCCACGATCGGCATAGTCATTCATCCTTAAACGAGGTGTTGAGAGGTTGATCGGCAATGAAATGTAACCTCATTCCGAAAAGCTCCGGCATTGACAGCCCATCGGGGCACGGATCTCGTGCCAAACCCGGCCGCCCCCAGGGAACATCAAGACCACCGTGATGTATTCGATGAGCGGATTCTGATGAGCGCCAATGCTCCCCGGGCGCGTTGAAAATACCCCGGTACCCCGATGCAGGCTTACGGTCGTATTGGTACCGATAGGCTTGGATAGGGCTTAAAAGCGTGATCTTGGACGGGTTAATTGGGCACCGTGTACACCAGGACAGCGGCGTACGGGCGCAAAGGGCGAGCATTCGCGGGGGGAGCTGCGTGCAATGGAATCGCTGTAGGAAATCTCAGCGGCACCATAAAATCCGGACCGAACAGGACAGAGAAAGCTCCCTGGGCAAGCAACCTATATTCACGAGTCTACGCTCGCTTCATGAGAAAGAGAGCAACCGCCAGGGCCAACACCGACAAGGCCAAGTAAACCGCGTTGAGTGGGGTATCGAATCGAATATTTACCACTGCCCGGAAAAACTCGATGATGACGGCCAAGACCACCACCCGCGCAATTTTACCTTTTAGCTCATCAAGGGAAGCGATATCCAGAATATTGGTCGTTTCACTGCCGGCCGCAGGCTCTATCCTGGAAATGAACAGCTTGTAGGTGCCGAGGCTGAAGATTAGGAGTACCAAAGCAATGAGGTAGATATCCACGGCACCGACGATGGCGGTGACGGCCTTTTTGTGAATATCGATCGCGTTACCTCCGGTTAGGTAGTGATGCCAAACCTCCGTGGCGATCTCCACGATGGAGGTGGTCGCGATCGCGAACAGAACCACCGCGCCAAGCACGCTTGACACAACGGCAGACAACACCAGAAAGCGAGTCTGCCACAAAAGGGTTTCAAAGCTCCGCTCTACCAAGCCCGGCTTTGACGATAGCTCGCTTTCTGCTCGTGCAGGCTCAAGGTCATCAGACACTGGATAGCCTGCCTAGGTGTAATGCACGTCCAAACCAGAGTCTACGCCGCATGCTCTGCCGTCTCTTCGCTCCCCGCCTTCGACTTTCCCACATTGGGCAGCTAAGAACGGCTCGCCCTTACTGCCAGCTCCCTTGATCACACCGTTGATAATCGGCGCATCGTTTTTCGATCGCTCCCCTGTCCCACCAATAAGCCAGCGCAATCCATGCCGCAATAGTAATAAAAATGCTAAAACCCGTCATAGTCCGCAACCCAACTTTTCCTTGATTTATGTAGCAAAGCCCTGTGCATTTTCTCCGACCCGCAACTGGCTTGCATTGATCGGTATCAATTCAGAGTATGAGCTTGTCTCAATTTACCCGCCATGGCCACACCCGATGGTATCACCTGCGCCACTTTAGAAGCTGTCCAAAAAATGTCGCGAGCGCTGGGATTTCAAATACCCTTGCAGGGCGCCAGTCACGAGAGGGGCCGCACGGAGACCGCGTAAACAAAGTCCTGATCGCGTTTGATACCGTTAATCTCCAGCCGATTCACTTGCGCGGCTTCGATTTCCTGAACACCAAAAAAGCGCTTATTCACATAGAGCCAAGTATTGTTATTTTCGATGACAATGCGCAGCTGATTTGGCTCTTCACCCCGATTCCATCCTGTGGTACTGCGCTTCTTGACGTGGTCACCGAATTTCAGATCGTAATTGCTCAACGTCACGGCAAGCACGAGGCGATCGTCATTTAGGAGACGTATTTGCTGCTCCGTCCAAAATCCAGTGCGCAGACTCACAATGACTTCGATCCGTTCCTCGAGCGAGAAGTCGGAAAATACCAGATTCACCGGTTCGTTTGAAGCGCTCGTCAACGCAAGTCCCGCCCAAGTCTTGACAATCATGTTGCGAGAACCGTACTCGGGGAATATCTTCCCCTCCGGGGCCTTCGTGAAATCAACGACTTGTCCACCCCCAACCGACTTTTTCACTACCTCCTGCGCTTGCCTGGCCGCCAGCGCAGGCGATTGCCTGGCCGTTTGCGCCGCCGGCGGGCGGTCGCCCTCCTGCGGCAAAGCAGCATTGCCGGTGGGCAGACCCCGAAGGCGAGATAGCTGGGTTACTCTGCGTTCCAAGGCGCGTACCCGTGTCTCCAGGTCTTCGATCCTGCCCGCGATTCCGGCCCCAGTTGCTTCGGCTGAAGCGCTGGCCCGGGGATCCTGGCCTTGCGCACCACGCTGTCCGGGGGTGGTCTCGCCACAGGCTGCGAGCAGCAGCCACACCAGGCTGAGCACGGCGATTTTCAGTGTTAAGGCACTCATCGGAAGAGGGCCGCTTGCGGTGCGCGCCAACCTTTTTCTCGCCCGTCCGCGTCACCCGTTCCGAGCCACTCAGAAAGGAACCGTTCCAACCACAGCTTGGTGCGCGTATCGAACCGGCGTATGTCCGCTACTTGGCGCTGACGGCAATGGGCGCCCGGATGATCAAGTGCCTCTGGTGCCTCGCCCATCCATGCGAAGATAATCTCGGGTGTCACTTCCGGATGGAACTGCAAGCCATAGACATGCTCGCGAAATCGAAAGGCTTGGTTGGGAAATATGTCCCCAGCAGCTATCAGCTCGGCGTGCTCCGGAACCTCAAAGCCTTCGGTGTGCCACTCGTAGAAAGGCTGCGAGCAATCGAAACAGCCTGGGGCGGCAACCGTGGGCCGAACCAGCGCATAGCCGACTTCAGCCAAGCCGTGGGGGTGAAGTTCGACCCGCGCACCAAGCGCGCGAGCCAGCAGCTGGCTGCCAAGGCAGATTCCCAGAAAAGGCCGCTCCAGCGAAACCCATCGCGCTATCCAGTCGATCTCGCGGCGGATATAGGGTCGATCCGCACAGTCGTTAGCGCTCTCTACTCCTCCATAGACAATCGCCACTTGGTGGCGGCCATCGATCCTCGGCAGGCGATCGCCATTCGCCGGACAGCACCACTCGAGTTCATAACCGAGAGCCAGCAGACAGCGTGAGAGCCTATCGTCTCGCTTGTTCTTGACATGTCGGACCAGAAGTGCGCGCTTTCCCACTCTAACGCCTCCAATCATTCTGGTCGGTCACTTCTCCACCGGCTTCCAACAGCGCTTTGCTTTCCTACCCCAAGTGCGCTTAATCCCTCCTCAACGATGCGATTCGCATTTTCAAATGGGATCGGTGGTGACCAACGGTTGATACTCAGCAGCAACCGAATTGTGGCCGCGTGCTCTCGCTGGGAACCAACGCCAAGTCCCAGGCTCAATTAACAGAATGCTCTAATGGCGTGATTAGAGATTCTCTTCCTGGTAGCCTTGGGCTGATGCCTAAATATGGGGCAGAATCCCAGTGGGCCGCAAGCATTATCATGCGTCCCATGCTTTCATGTTGGTAGACGATATTTAGAGCGCGCATGACTGTTGATGTTATCGAGCGCGTCAAGGCAAACAGCGCTTCCCGGCCCGTCCGTCCCGAGCAGTTGACGACGTCATTCTCAGTGAAGTCGCAGGTGCGGAGCACCTAGAGCTCGATAGGCTTAGAGCCTGTGAAGAAACCGTCGTGAGCGGCCCAGAACCAGAGCGCAGCGACCCGAGACATCCGCCCGCTAGATAGGCAGGGAGCGAGCACCGCCCGGCGCCGCTATCGGGAGGCGTAGTCGATTTGTTCATAAGCTCTTAGCGTCACCGCGTTTCCCCATTTAACGGTAAACCGCTAAGGATTTTCACTCATGGACCGTCTCCTGGAAAAGCGTCTAAGTCGACTTCTCGCACATGAGCCGAGCGCGCTGCTGAGCGGCGGCAAGAAAGGGTTGGAAAAGGAAAGCCTGCGCGTCACTCCTGACGGAAAGATTGCGCCGACGCCCCATCCTGCTGCGCTCGGAGCACCGCTCACTCATTCTTCAATCACCACCGACTATTCGGAAGCGTTACTGGAGTTCATTACCGCGCCCTATCCGCAGGTGCAATCGGCGCTGGACTTCCTGCACCAAGCTCATCAATTTGTGCACCATACGCTTGGCGATGAGCTGCTCTGGGCGACCAGCATGCCCTGTCTTTTGGAAGGTGAGCAAAATATCCCTCTGGCCCGTTACGGCAGCTCAAACCTCGGCAGGCTGAAGCACATTTACCGGCGAGGCCTCGGGCATCGGTACGGCCATGCCATGCAGGTCATTGCAGGCGTTCACCTAAATTATTCACTGCCAGAGGCTTTCTGGCCGGTATTTCAAGACTACGAACGTGATTCGCGCCCGTTACGGGATTTCACATCGGATGCGTATTTTGGCCTTATTCGTAATCTGCAACGAATCGGCTGGTTGCCCATCTATTTGTTCGGGGCCTCGCCGGCGCTGTGCCGATCGTTTTTTGGAGATCGTCAACCAAACCTTGCCGAGTTCGCTTTAGACGCGGGGACGTGTTTTGCCCCCTACGCAACATCATTGCGAATGAGCGAGGTCGGTTATCGCAACAAGACCCCGGCCAGTCTCAGGGTTTGCTACGACAGCCTCGAGCATTACCTGGCCAGTCTCAGCCAAGCGCTGCGCACGCCCTATCCGGAATACCAGCGAATCGGCATTGTCGTGGATGGCGACTACCGTCAGCTCAACGCCAATCTGTTACAGATTGAGGCCGAGTATTACAGCACCATGCGCCCCAAGCGAACTGCTCTCGTCGATGAATCGCCCTCCCTGGCACTCAAGCGGCGCGGCGTCGAATACGTGGAGCTGCGGTCGCTCGATCTCGATCCCTTCTGCCCTATCGGAGTCAACGCAACAGAAGTTCGATTCCTTGAGGTCTTGCTGCTCTTTTGCCTGCTGAGTGACAGTCCTTTCATTGGTTCAGAAGAACGGGAAGCAATCAACGACAATCAAGCCGCGGTTGCCCGGCAGGGGCGCGATCCTGCATTGTTGCTGCACCATGGAGAATACGACAAATCCCTTGAGACCCTCGCCGTGGGCGTATTTGACAGCCTAGAAAGCATCTGCGAGCTACTGGACGCCAGCGAGATCGGTACGCCCTACCGCCAGAGCCTTGCCGTGTTGAAAGAAACCATAAGAGAACCCGACCAAACACCCTCCGCCCGAGTGCTCCAGGCAATGCGGGTCAACCACGAATCGTTTTTCGATTTCGCCATGCGTATGGCAGAGCAACATCGCGCTTATTTTGCCGCACGCCCCTGCAGCGAGCCGCAGCGCCAGCTCTTCGAAAAGTGGGCGAAGCAGTCCCACCAGCAGCAGCAAGCGCTGGAAGCCAGCGATGACCTGCCGTTTGACGAGTATAGGATACGGTATCTCGCGCAGATAGAGTCCTGCGCCGCAGCTGTGCTGGACCGAGCAAGCGCGGCGCCAGACTCCGGCGCTGTCGACCTAGGGATGGCGGGACGATAAATACCATGCGACTTAACGGGCCGGAGAGTGCCGCTTGGAGGATGGTTCTGGCCCATGGAGCGGGTCAAGGAATGGATTCGGCGTTTATGACGGCATTCGCCGAGGGGTTGTGCGCACGAGGCGCTCGTGTTGGAGGACTGCGTGTGGCGCGTTTCGAATTTCCCTATATGCAGATCATGCGCTCGAGCGGTCGGCGCAGACCTCCCGACCGCCAAGCCGAACTCATCAACGCCTGGCAGAAAACACTGGCATTGTTGGCAGATCAGGATATTGCCCATCAGCGCCTTGTCATAGGAGGCAAGTCTCTGGGCGGGCGAATTGCAAGCCTGCTTGCCGATCAAGCGCGGGTGGCCGCGCTCGTGTGCTTGGGATATCCATTCCACCCGCCGGGTAAACCGACGCAAACCCGCACGGAACATTTGCGCACCCTGCAAACCCCAACGTTGATTTGCCAGGGGACCCGAGATCCTTTTGGTAACCAGGCCGAAGTGCAAAACTACCCGCTTTCATCATCAATCCGCCTGTGTTGGTTGGACCAGGCCGATCACAGCTTCAGGCCCCGCACAGGCACGGGTTTCACGCAAGCAGCGCATTTCGGCCAGGCTATGAGCGCCATCATCGAGTTCATTAACGAGCTAAGCGATGGTGCAGAGAATGGGAGCGGGCGGCCCGAGAGCAAGGCACACGGCACACCGCCGAAGAGGCCTATCCCATAATGGGAGGTGCAGTCGATTTATTCACATGCTCTGAACCTGCAACGTCCAGATGAGAAGAGGGGTGGCTTGTGAGCCACCCCTTCAGTTCCCCGGTCGAGGGAGAGACCGGCTACCTCAGTAAAGCCTTCGCTGGCGCCTTTAGTTCGGGTTCTCAGTAAGCCGCAGCCGGCTGATCTTGAGGGGTTGCAGCGCTCGACAGTACAGAAGGCTGAGGGTAATAAGGAGGATAACCGTACGGTCCGGGGCTACCGAAATATTGCCCATAGCCAATGCTCTGCCCCAAATCCATGCCAAACATATTGACCCCCCATGGCCCGTTTCCCGCCCCCGAATAGCCGCCGTATCCGGTGCTCTGACCAAAGTCAAGGCCAAACATATTTCCCCCCCAAGGGGTCCACGCCTGGGCGGTAGGTAACGATAAGGTGGCGCCGGTCAGTAGAGCGGTCGCAGTCAGTACCCGTGCTAGCTTTCTCATCAAAATTCTCCCGTGGCTGTGTCGACGAATCGAAGTCGTTACGATCATGTTCAAAAGAATATTACAATATTCTTATATAGTCAACTGTTCTGATCACGTCCTTGAAATGACAGCCTACCGCGACCTGGGGTCGGATCTGGCAGTGGGCGAAATCCCGCTCAGTGGCATCGTGCCAAGCAGTTGTATACATTACGCCAGAGACACACAACCGCAGCGGGTGATTGACGGTGGGCATCTTTGAGCAACCGCACCTCCGAAGAGATGAGCGTAGGCAAGCGGTCGATGCACTCGTAACGCAGGTCGATCCATTTCTTCGCGCCTACTTTGCTCAACTCGACCCGCGGGTCATGACCATTCCCGAGAAACGCCTGGCCTATGCGCACTTTGTCTTCGGGGCCATTGCCGTGCGGGCAACGGAGCAGGGGCTCGATGAAACGCAGTGCTTAGCAGCATTGGTCGTCTGCCTGCAAAAAACCCCGGAATTCTCACCCTTAGAAGCTATTTTAAAAATGTCGCGAGCGCCGGCAGAACAAGGCGCACGCTGGCGAGGAACCGGAGTGTACCAGGGAGTACATGAGGATTCTGAGCCGCCGCGCAACGC
>JAGTVB010000263.1 GCA_018224385.1 Gammaproteobacteria bacterium | reverse complement strand
TAATAGAACGACGCGGCAAAGATAAACAGCATCAAGAAGGCGGCGGCCACCATGATGCGAAACGTCCAGAACAGAGGTGCCACCCGCGGGATGGTGTCGGCGGCGGCTTGCTGAATCTGGGCTTCGGTGGCATCAACGACATTGGGCGTGTACCGCTTGAGGAGCAGGCCATAGCCGAGATCCGCCTGGTGCGCCTCAAAACGCTGCCGATCGGCGTCCGAGGCATCGCCACGGCGCAGCTTCTGCAGCATTTCGTAGGCGATCATGCCGTTGCGGATGCGCTGTTCATGCTCGGCAATCAGATCCTTGATGCCGGTGACTTCCTCATCCAGCGAACGGGTGGCAATGATGCCGAGCGCATAGGGGACCTTGAAGGCGTAATGCGTCTCTTGCTGTTGTTGGTCCGGAAGCCCGAACACGGTAAACGGCGCCGGCGGTTCATGGGTGTCCCATTCCGCCTCGACCGCGGCGAGCTTGACCTTCTGCACTTCGCCGACGGTGTAGCCGCTCTCGTCCCCGAGCACGATGACCGACAGCGTCGAGGCCAGCCCAAAGCTCGCCGCGACGGCAAAGGACCGGCGGGCGAAACCGAGATCCCGGCCCTTCAGCAAATACCAGGCGCTAATGCCGAGCACAAACATGGCGCCGGTGACATAGCCGGAGGCCACGGTGTGCACGAACTTCACCTGGGCGACCGGGTTGAAAACCAATTCCGCGAAGCTGGTGAGCTCCATGCGCATGTTCTCATAGTTGAATTCCGTCGCCACCGGGTGCTGCATCCAGCCGTTGGCGATGAGGATCCAAAGGGCGGAGAGGTTCGAGCCCAGCGCCACCAGCCAGGTGACCGTCAGGTGCTGCACCTTGGAGAGACGATTCCAACCGAAAAAGAACAGGCCCACGAAGGTCGACTCCAGGAAAAACGCCATCAGACCTTCGATCGCCAGCGGAGTGCCAAACACGTCGCCGACGTAATGGGAGTAATAGGCCCAGTTGGTCCCAAACTGAAACTCCATGGTGATACCGGTGGCGACCCCCATGGCGAAGTTGATGCCGAAGAGCTTTCCCCAGAACCGGGTCATGTCCTTATAAACTGCCCGGCCGGTCATGACGTAGACCGATTCCATAATGGCCAGCAAAAAGGACAACCCCAACGTGAGGGGCACGAACAGAAAGTGATACATCGCGGTCAGCGCGAACTGCAGCCTGGAGAGGCCAACGACGGCTTCGTCTATCACGGTTGATCCCTTTGCGTCGGATGATGGGGAGAGAAGTCTCGCTCGGCGCTCGATGGGCTGCTGAGAAGCATCGCTGCCACGGCGCGCGGGTCGAGATCGTCAGCCGGCCGCTCGCTGAACCAAGCGATGCGTATACCCAAGAGCAGCAGCAGCTTGATGCACAGAACGAGTGCAATGTCGCGCACCAGTGGCCGCCGCCAGAGGTAGGTCAGTGCACCGGGGTGATTGCCTGCGCTCTCCACTGCTTGTTACATGACTCTTCGCTGCCGGAAACGATGACAGGATAACATCAGAAAATAATTATATTCTAATACTTTATCTCTTTAAGCGGCAGAGTCAATCCCGGGCTCATGGTGTTTCACGCGGCGTCTCGAAAGGTGACCAACGGCGTCGTGAGTCAGGCCAGGGCCATCGTTTAGGCCGTTCAATAATCGTGACTCCACACGAAATCGATCGCCGTCTCACCGTAATCGCTGCCGGTTGCTTCGACCTTGAGCCCCCGGCTGATGCTGTACTCCACGGTCACGGCATTGCCGGTCCTGTTGCCTTGCCGGGGATCGTGGAATTTACGTTGGTACTCCACGTAGATATCCTGGGTCAGGTAGCGGCCGGCGCCGACACTGCTGGCACTGCCTTGGTCGCCGAGCTCGATCGCGACGGTGTCAAGACCGAGTGCCTTGCCGACGGTCTGCTCGAGCATGCCGGCGGCGAGACCGCCGGCAAATTGCTGGGCCTTGCTGCCGAGGGTCGTTTGCTCGGAGCGGGTTAGCCGGTCCGAGGTTTTGCCAAAGATCAGCAAAGACAAAATATCCTGCTGGTCCAACTCCGGCTCGCTGTTGTAGGTGATTTGAGGCTCCTTGCTCTCGCCGGTCACATTCACATAGACGGTGTAGTCCGCCACTTCGTAGGACGCGGAAATGTCCAGGACCGGGTTGACGTCCTCGGATCCGGTGAAGGTCACGATGCCCTTTTCCACATTGAATCTCCGACCGAGGAAGGTGGCAAAGCCCCTGAGGGTCTCGACCTCGCCCGCCAGCACAAAGGGGCGCGACTGATCCTTTTTCAATTGCAGCCGGCCGCTGAGCTCAATGGCCGTTCCCTTGCCTTGTATCCACACATTGCGCGGCATGTCCAGCTGAATGTCGGCGCGCAGAAAGGACAACGGCGGCGCTTCGGGCTCAGTCACCGTGCTCGCCGCGGCGGCCTCGAAGGTGGCCGCCTCCGGACCGGGGCCGTAGACGCCTGCGACCGTCAGCTCCCAGGGTTCCACTTCGGAGGGGCCGGTCCCGGGGAGATTCTCATAGCGGATGCGGGCCCGCGGGATGGTCACATTCCCCGAAGTGGTGAGCGCTTCCTGGGAGCCGCGAAGCGTAACATTGGAGGATACCACCGCCTCGAGCGCCTGAGTGTTGATGGCCGTGAACTCGTTCGCATTGAGTGTCAGGTTGGCCCGGCTGAGCGCCTGGCCGCGGGTTTCCAGCCAGCCCTGGAGGCGCGCCGTGCCGGCCCCGGAGGCGGCTTCGAAGCGCTCGATGTCGAGGCGGTTACCCTTGAACACGGCGCGGGCCTGCAGGTCGGTGTAGGGCTCGCCGATGGCCGAGTGCAGCAGGCGCCCGTCCTGGAGCTCGATCACCCCGTCCGCGGTAGGCTGGTCCAGGGTCCCCCGGAGTTGCACATCGATGTGAAGCCGGCCGGCACTTTCCTGAATGGCCGGACTGAGGCCTTGCAGTCTGGCGAGATCAAAACGCGGCGCCTCGATCTTCACGGCCAGGGCTTGCGACTCGTCCGCGTCCCGCCTGGCGTTGACTGATAAAAGCACCTCGCCGTCATCGACCCATTTGGCCTCGCCGCGGAAGGCGGCGCCCCGGGAGGTGATTTGCGCGCGCACATCCCCCAGCGGCTGCTCGTTCCATTGCACGCTCGCCAACTGCACGGTGCCGTCAAGCTGGGGCTCACTGGCCGTCCCGTTGACCTGCAGAGTCAGAGAAAGCGTCCCCTGCGGGATGGGCGCCGACGGGGCAAAGGTGCTGACCATCGGTTGAATCGGTAAATCCTGGATGCGCACACTGCCGCCGATCGCTCCTTGGGGCGAGAACGTTCCCTGCGCGCTCAGGCGGCTTGCGGCGTTGTTGAGCTCCAGGCGGCGCAGTACCAGCGTTTCCTGATCGTCATAGAGGATTTCAATGGGCTGCGCATTGTTCCAGGTCCATTGTTCGGTTTGCAGGCGAAGCGGGTCGATACGCAGCTGCAACGACGGCTCGGTGTCGACCACGCCGGCCACCAGCGAGTGACTGAAAGGCCCTTCGGTGACCTCGAGGGCGAAGGTGCCGGTGTCATTGGCGAAGCGCCCTTCGAGGCCAAGCGCGCTCGGCGACAGTTGGGGTCCTTGCACCTCGGTGGCGCTCGCCTGCAACGTCACCGCGGGCGCGCTGGTGAGTGTTTTCCCATCCACGCTGGCGCGCAGGGCGCTGCCTTGCCAGGGGCCGTAGCGCCAGTCCTTTAGCGCCAGTTTGCTCTGTGCCCGCAAGGCATCGAACGCCCCGCTCACGCGGCCGGTGAGCTCACCGGTTGCCTGGAGCTCGACCCCGAGCTGTGCCGCGACCGCGGCCAGATCGCGCACCACCAGCTGATAGCGCAGATCCGTTGGCTCGGAGGTGGAAAAGCTGCCGCGGGCGCTCATCTCGAAGGGCTCGCTGGTCACATCGAAAAGATCCAAGCCGACCGTCGTACCGGTGACGCGCGAGCGCACCCGCGCCGCCAGCCCCGGGGCGAGGTTAAACCCGGTGGATTGCACATCGAGGCTGAGGCGTGCCTCGGGCGTGTCTTCGGTGAGCCCCGATCCCTGCACCTCCAACTGGGCCCTGAGCTGGCCGCTCACGTTCGGGGCGAACGGCGCCAGCTCGAGGCGGCTGATACGTACCCGGGCGCGATAGGGCTGCTGCGGTTCCTGAAGGCGTGCCGAGGCGTCGGCGTTAAGGCGGGCGCCGGCGTAGCGCAGGCGGGCGGCGAGCTTGGGTGTTTCCAGCGTGCCGCCGATATCCACCGTGCCGGCCACCACCGAGGGCAGCTCAGGGGGCACCAGACCCTCGAACTCCCTGAGCTGCAATTGGGGGATGTCGAGGGAGAATTGCATCGAGCGATCACCCAGGCTGATCTGGCCGGCGCCGTTCAGCCGCGAGGCGGGAGTCTTCAGCGTGACCTGCTCTACGGTGAGCTGCTGCGACTCGAAGCGCGCCTTGGACGCGAAATTCATCGCCGGGAGGCTGCCCACTTGAGCGTGGATTTCGAGAAGGGAAGAGGCGCGGGTCAGGGCGTTGCCGTCCCAGGTTGCGCTGACTTCAGCCACCGTGTCGCGCAGCGCCACGGGGGTCACCGATTCTCCGCCCTCGAGCTGGCCGGTCAGGGACGGCACGCGAAAGGTCAACGCCGGCACCGTCACCGTCGTTGCCTTCATCGCGATCGCTTGGCGCAGGGCGGTAACCGAGGGCGCGGTGATCACCGGGGCGGCCAGCTGCAGCGGTCCATCCAATTGGCTGATCGCGTCGGCGATGCCGAGGCGCTGCAGTTTCGCGTTGCTCTCGACGGTGAAGCGGTCATAGCGTCCGGCGATCGTGAATGTTCCCTCCAGGGTTCCGGAGACCGCGGGCAGCGCCGGCAAAGCCTGGTTTAGCACGCCCAGATCGGGGCGCTCAAGCGTGAGCGTGATGTGCAGCGGGTCGTCGCGCAGACGCTGTTCGATGGGTTTTGCCACCAACCCCAGATCGAGGGGCAAAGCCGATTGCAGTGTCACGGTCTCTCGGCCTGCCTGAGTGAGGGAAAGGGCCGTGTCCAGCTGTCCGTTCTCATAGCGGACGGCGACGTTGGCCCGTTCCAGGGGCAGCGTTTGCTCGCCGCTCGATCGCAGCGTCGCCGTGCTCTTTAAGATGGGTGCCGTGAGCTTCCCGCTCACCTCGACTTGCCCGCTGGCGCGCCCCGCCACCACCGGGGGCAACGAAAAGACCCGCTGAAGAAAGTTGAGATCGAGCTCCGTTGCCTGCACCCGGACGTTTTGCAGGGCATCGCCGACCAGGGCGCCGGCGACTTCGATGGCCTCCCGGTCATGGGTGAGGCGAAACGGTTGCAGCCGAATTTCCTCGGCCGAGCGCATCGCCTGCAGCGGTGCGGTGGCCCGCCAGGTATGCTCATCGAGGCGTGCTTCAAACGCCGCGATGCGCAGCGTTTGGCGTTGATCATTGGCGGTCACGGTGCCCGCAAGGTGCGCATAGAGCGCCGATGACGCGTCCGTTTTCCCGCTAAAGCGCAGGTGATGGGTGGCATTTTTGTAGGCATAGGCAGCTTGCGCCGACAGTTCCTCGATGCCGAGGCCGCCAACGCGGATTTGTTGTGCCTGCAAGCGGGCGTCGGCCTGCGGCTGCTCCCCCAGATCGAGGGCTTCGTAGGCCAGCTCGAGCGTCTCCAGCCGAGTCTGGTCGTAGACCAGATCCTTCCCGCTCAGCACGCCGCGCGTTGCGACTTGGGGCCACTCACCCTGTACCTGGCCGGTGAGTGCCAGCTGGCCCCCGAGGGCGTTGGCGGCGATTAGCTCGCGCAAATCCGCCGGCGTCAGCGACACCGCATAGCGCAGGTTGGAATGACCCGCGAGGTCGATTTCACCTTCCAGGTTTGCCTCGAGGATCGACGTGTTGAGGTCAAAGGCGTTTACCTCGAAACGCTCGCCACGGGCCTGCAGGCGTATCTCGGAGGGCTCGATGGCGATCGCACCCAGGTGGGAGCGCTCCAGCCCGAGCCGTAACCGGGCACGGCGGTCCGCCGGCGCGAAGCCCTCGCCGGTGACTTGCAACCGCAGGTTGATGTCGCTGGCAAGGCCGGGTTTCTCGGCAAGCGCCGAGAGATCCAACGCACTGACGGTGAGGGTGGCGTCATAGGCCGTGCGCGGGCGCGTTGGATGGAGCTCAGCCGCGAGCGCGACGGTACCCTTTGCGGCGGTGAGCCGGCCCAGGACCGTTAGCGCGTCATCACTCTGCGCGGTGGTGATTTCCCCGGCCAGTTCACCCCGCAAAGTGACATCGCCTAGGATGCGCCCGATTTCGGCCACATCGAGCGGGTGCAGCGCCAGCGTCAGCTTCGGTTCGGGTGGTGGCGCCGTCCCCGGCGATGCGGCGTTGGGCGGCGGTTTTGCTTCGCCTGACGCAGGTATCTCCGGGCGGTGCTCGGAGGCGAATAGATGCAGGGGAAACGCGCCGGAAAGCGTGACGGTGGAGGCGCCCGTTTGCAGCAGCCAATCCTTGAACCGTAGGGTGTCCGCCGTCTGGGAAACCGTCCCGCGAAGTGTTTTCAGGACCACGGCGCTCGGTTCCGTGCGTGCGCTGAGGTTCTGCAGCGCCACCCGAAACCCTTGCGGATCAAATTGACCCTGGAGCTGGAGCCGAATATCTTCGATCGATCGGGTGCCGGGCACCGCCGGCAGCCGCAGACGGATGCCGCCGTCGGTCACCACCAGCCGGTCCAGTTTGACGGTCAGCGAGGAGGGGGCGTCCTCGCTCGGTTCAGACTCCAGCGATAATACCCGCTCGAGATTCAGGCGCCCGTCCGGTTCCTCGATCAGATTGAGTCGCGGTGCCACGATCTCGACCGCCTGGATGTGCAGCCGGCCCTGCAGGAACCCGCGCAGACTGTAGCGCAGCCGCAGCTCCTCGATGGACACCACCGTCTCGCCGTCGGCGTCCTTCAGGGTGATGTCCGCCAGGGTGGGGTCTTTGAGGATCGATCCCTGCAGCGATCCGACACGAAGTGAGCCATCGATGAAGGTCGAGACCAGGGCGCCCACTGCACGCACGAACCCGGTGCGGATCGGCCCGCTAAGCGGTTCTGTCCAGCGCGGCGCGGCGACGGCAACACCGAGCAACACCACCAGCGCGAGCAGCGACCAAGCGAGCGCTTTAACCATCGTGCGCAGCACTTCAAAACGCCTGGCCGATACTGAAATAAAGCGGCGCCGTCTGATCGCCGTCCTGCGGGTCCAATAGAAAGGCGACGTCCAGGCGCAGTGGCCCCACCGGGGTAAAGTAGCGGACACCGAGGCCGCCCGTATAGCGCAGGTCCGGCAGACGGTAGGTGAACGCCGGCTCGAACACGTTGCCAAAGTCGACGAAAAGCGCACCACCCCAGGTGCGGGTGATGGGGAAGCGCAATTCCACACTGCCCTCAATCAGGCTATTGCCGCCGATCGGGTTGCCGTTCACGTCCAGCGGACCGAGGCGGTTATTGGCAAAGCCGCGCACGCTGCCGGCACCGCCGGCAAAGAAGCGCACATTGCTGGGCACACTCGTTGCGCCTCCGTAGGGCTCGATACCGCCTAGCGTAAGGCGCGTGGCCAATACCGTCTGCCAACCCAGCGGTCGGTAATAGCGTCCCTCCATCCGCACTTTGACAAAACTCACATCGGAAAGTACCGCCGTGTTGGAATGTTCAATGCCGGCGCGCAGCAGCACACCTTGGGTGGGATTCAGATCGTCATCGCGGTCGTTCCACCACAGGCCGGCGGATTGGATGAACAGGATATTGTCTTCGGCACCCTCGATGGTGGCGGGATCCGCGTTCTGGTCGATGTTGTAAAACGTACTCGCTGTCAGTTCCAGACCCACGTCACCCACAAGCTTATCGCTAAACTCGTGCTGCAGGCGCGATGTTCCGCCGAACGTCACAAAGTCGTAGGCGGGGTAAGGATCAACGATATCGAACAGGGATTCCATGATGCCTAAGGGATCGGTATCGATGTTCGCATTATTGATGGCAAAAACATTATGGGTCGCTGAGTTGCGCCGGCTCAGAACATAGGGGTCGAATAACTCCGCTTGCAATTCCTGCCGAATCCCGGAAATTTGCGCCAGCATGGATAACTGCTCGGCTTCCCCGAAAATATTGCGATGCGTCCATCTTGCCTGATAACGGAAGCTTTCCAGAGAGCTGGCTCCGATGGCGAGCTCCCCGGTGCGCGGTTTGCGTTCGATCACCTCAAAGTCAACGTTTATCGGACCGGTGTGCCCGTCGAGATTGGGCGTTCGGGGGGTGGCGGCACGCAGGATTGGCAGATGATACAGGCTCTTTTCGCCGTCTCGCAGCGCCGTCACGCTGTACGTATCGCCCTCTCCCACAGCGAGCTGCCTGCGCAGCACGTATTCAGGCACTTCCTGCGCGCCGCTGATGGTGATCTTGCCGAAGGGAGTCCGATCGCCCGGGCGCAACGCGAAGGTGGTGCTGGCTTTATGGGTGTCATCGTCGACGACCGTCTGCGGGATGACGGCCGCGCGAGCATAGCCCGCGTTGCGCATTTCCAAGAGCAGCCTCGCTTTGCTCTTGTCAAAATCTTCTTTTTTGAGCGGGTTGGTTGGCTTCAGGGGTAAGTCTTTCAATAACTGATCTTCCGCCGGTAGGGCCGGCGGTAGATTGCCTTCGATGTGCACGGATTCAACGACTGTGCGCGGTCCTTCGTCGATGGCGATTTCGATGGTGACGGTATGGTTTTCGCGGTCTTTTTCGACCGTGCCGATCGTTGCCGAGGCGCTGAGATAACCGCGATCAAAATAGTACTTCTGCAGGCGGCGCAGATCGGCTTCCAGGGTTTCGCGATTGTATGGGTCGCCGCGCGACCAGAAGTGCCAGGAGGACCGGGGTTGGGTTGACATCGCTTCGAGGAGGGTGCTCG
>JAGTVB010000262.1 GCA_018224385.1 Gammaproteobacteria bacterium | reverse complement strand
CGCAGGGTCTCGATGGCCGGCAAGTGGTAGTCTCTTGGATCGAGCCCGTGCTCATCTGCACTTTCCAGCAGCCTAATCAGATCCGCGATCTTCTCCGGAGCAGTCCAAGCAAGGTTGAATTCACGGCGTTCATAGAAGTCGGCGAGCACCATCGCCGCCGCAATCGACGCCCCGCGAATGGTTGGATTCTGCTCTGTTCGCAAGTGCTCGACGCGACTGCGCATCAGCTCTGCGGTTGCGTTGGCCGCTGTGCCGGTGGTGGCGATCATCAACAGAAGCGGAATCCACCGCAAGAATTCCGGGTGTAAGACGAGGATCACGTCAGAGCCTCCTGATCGGAGGGCGTGCTGGGCACCGGGTGCCTTGCGACCCCGGCACCCGCGCGATTTGTAAAACAGTATCTTAGATTGGCCTGCCGGGTCAGGAGGATTTTACACCAGGCGGTTCGGATGCGTCCTGGTGAACAGTGCATTTTTCCGGTGCCGCCCTTAGGAGCTGTCCACTTGAGTTGCGAGGGAGGGCTACACCGTGGCTTTCGATGCTAGCATGTCGTCGGCAGGTAACCGTTCACTCCCCTCCCTCGCCCGCTGGCGGGGGAGGGGAGTGAACGGTTACGCCCGCAGAGCAGGAAGCGTTGCCGAGGAGGATTCAGTATGTCAGTGGAAGGATTATGGTCATACGAGGCACTCTCCAATACGCCCGAGATCGCCAGCGGCGTGATGGTGCTCGTCGCGGGACAAGTACTCGGTGGCAACAGCGAAAACTATTTTGCCGGCAGCTACACGGTAATGAACAACCGACTCGCAGCGGCTGTGAAGCTCGCAGGTCATACCGGTGACCACCGCACGGTGTTGGGTAAGCTGGATAGTTTACGCTTGCAGATTGCAGGTGAGGTTCAGGATCACTCGATGGAGCTTGCCGGATACATGGTGGATGAGCCGGAAAAGAAGATACTCATCCGGTGCGAGCGGCGCGTGAGCTTAGCCGATCGCTGAGCGCCTGTGAAAAAAACCTGCTGGGGCCTCTCCAGAGCGGCGTTGCACGACCCCGTCGCTGGCGCTGTGGGGGTCTTCGGTGTGCATTTGTTGACCTCTGTTGACGGGCTCGTTTATGCTTCGCCTCGGGAAGGCGCAACAGGGCTGACCGATGCGTGCGCCATCGTATCGTAATGAGGAGGCCAAGATGGACAGACGTCGCGGGTTGGTTGTTGAAATAATGGCGCTCTTGGGCTTGACGTGGCTGCTATCGTCGTGCGCCATAACTGAGAGCACGACAGAGACTGTTGGCAACACCGTCAATGCTTCTATTAAGTTCACCTCGAGCACGAGTCCCGGTCAATCGTCGAGCGCCCGAGATGAGCAGGTCTATGCCTTCACCGCCGTCAACTTTGAGCGAATTCGCGAAGATATGGCCCGTGGCGGAGGCGAGTATCTCACCTCTCTTGCTTCGCTGATGGGTATCCCGGACAGCGAGCAGCCGGCATTTTTCGTGTTGACCAGGGAACGCTTCCCGACGTTGTTCAGCTCCGACCAGACCACGCCGGAAGAGCTGCTCACGCGGCTCGATCAGGCCATGGGGACGGCGCGCGTCGGCGCATCGTAAGCACTGCCGGGTCAAACCAAGAAAGCCGCGAAATCGCCCTCGGGCTGCTCTCGGCAGCCGAGGGCTTATGTTGCTGTTCTTATCCGCTCGCGTCTCGAGCGAACCTCTAGGGTAGCCGGTCACCCCATGGGAAGGGCGGGCACGATACCCTTGTCTCTTCTCTGAGGGCGCGGCTTACAGCCTTCCAAATGTTCGCTACTCCGCCCTCGTTACGGCCCCATAGGCTAACCATCCTCGGGAGTTGCGCGCTGCTGGTATCCCTTTCGGCGATGTGTTGGGGGGAACCCGATAGCTATGCGCAGGAGCTAAGCCATAGCGCGAGAACGCATCGGCTGGCTGAGCGTCCCGAGTGGCATGCATTGCTCCATTACAAACCGCGTTTCCTGTCGCGCGGCGTTGAGAGTCAGATCGACGCTGAGGGTTTTTTCAATTCGCCAGCGGGTAAGCATGATCCGGAAGCCGAACTGAATGCCACCTTAGTCAGTTTTTTTTCCAAGGCAAGCCCAGACGCGAAGGACGAACACCCTCAATGCCGCTTCATTGCTCGCTATCGATGGTTAAGACAGGAGCTTGCCTTTGACACGGCCCGCCTTCCGGAGCAAGCCTGCGATGAGTTCCATGCCTGGATGGATGAGCTAAATGCCGGGCAGCTGACGCTGGTTTTTTCGGCGGCCTATCTGAACAATCCCGCTTCCATGTTCGGTCATACGCTGTTTCGCGTGGATCCGCGCGGACAGGAAAACCACCTCAGGCTGCTTGGCTATGCCATAAACTATGCGGCCGTGACAGCGCAGGAACGAGGCGTGCCCTATGCTTTTAAAGGACTTTTTGGCGGGTACCCCGGCCGGTTTTCCGTGGCGCCTTACTATGTCAGCGTGAAGCAGTACAGCGATATCGAGAACCGGGATATCTGGGAATATACGCTGCAGCTAGAGCGCCCAGAGATCGATCGACTGTTGGCGCATCTCTGGGAGATGCAGTCGGCCTACTTCGATTACTACTTCCTCGATGAGAACTGCTCCTATCACCTGCTCTCGCTGCTCGAGGTGGCTCGCCCAGGATTGACGCTCACCGATGCTTTCGAGTGGTGGGCGATTCCGGCGGATACCATCCGCGCCGTCACCGAGAAGGCCGGGCTGCTGGCGGAGGTTCATTTCCGGCCTGCTCGCAGTACTGTTCTCAGGCAACGAGAGCGCGCTCTGAGTGCTCAGTCAGCGAGGCTCGCTAAGCAACTCGCCGTCGATGAGATGGACGTGGATGCAGCGCCGCTGCGGCGGCTCCCGCCAGCGCAACACGCGCGCGTGCTGGAACTTGCCATGGAGCACTTGGCGTACCGTCAGTCTGGCGACGACGGTGAAGCCAAAGCGATGGGCCCAAGGTACCTCAAACTTCTCAAGGCACGAAGCCAAATCGCGGTGCCGGATCAGGGGCCGATGATGCCGGTGCCCGCGGTTCGTCCCGATGAGGGGCACGGAAGCGCCCGGGCGGGCGTTGGTTTTGGGTTTGATGATGGCGATGGTTTTACCGAGCTCATGGTTCGCCCGGGATACCACGATCTGCTGGATCCGGAAGGGGGATACACGCGAGGTGCCCAAATCAACGTTCTCAGCACTGCCTTGCGCTATTACTTGGATGATTCAGAACTGCATCTGCAAAGCCTTCAGTTCGTGGATCTGGTGTCCCTCGTACCCCGAAGTCGACTGTTGAAACCGTATTCCTGGAAGGCTGCCGCAGAGCTCACGCGCCGGCATTTCGGTGACGGCGATAGGTCATTGGTGCCACAGCTAAGCGGCGGGATAGGCTTGACCTACGAGCTATTCGGCAAGACCTTGGGTTATTTGTTCGCTGAAACCGTTGTGCCCATCAGTAGCCGCTTCGACTCGGGTATTACGCTTGGGATAGGACCGAGGCTCGGACTACTGGGGGATCTCTCGGCGCGATGGCGTGTCGAGCTTTCCGGCTACTCGCACGGGTATGTCACGGCGGATCGCCGTTTGAGCTATGAGATCGCCGTGAGCCAGCGAGTGAAATTACATGCACAGAGCGCGCTGCGCTTCACGCTCGCGCGTAAGCGAGAATTCGGCAGCGATTTTACCCACGGAATCCTTACTTTGCACGTCTATTTCTAATGCATTTAGTGGTCTTGATAACGTGTTTCATGCTGAGTGGATGCGCTCGGTTGTTTTTTTATCCCGAGAAGGACTACGTCCTGACACCGCAGGAGCTGCGCGTCCCTTATCAAGATGTTAATTTTAATGCCAGCGATGGTACACGGCTGCATGGGTGGTTTCTTCCTGCCCACCAGGAGCCTGTAGCAACGGTTCTGTTCCTGCACGGGAATGCGCAAAACATCAGCACCCACATCGCGAGCGTCTATTGGCTTACGGAAAGGCGATTCGATGTTTTTTTGTTGGATTATCGGGGCTACGGCGCGTCGGGGGGGCGCCCGTCCTTGGATGGAATTCATGCAGACGCCGAAGCGGCGCTCCAATACCTGGTGGAGGAACTGCTTGCCGAGTCGGAAGCGCTTATCGTCTTTGGTCAAAGCCTTGGTGGCGCGGTTGCGATTCGGATGGTGGCCCATAGTCCCTATCGGGACAAGATCAAGGCGCTCATCGTAGAGGGGACGTTCGCAAGCTATCCACAGATCGCTCGAGAAAAGCTGGCTGAATTGTGGCTGACGTGGCCCTTGCAGTGGCTTCCCTATGCGACAGTCTCTGGCGCCTATGATGCCGTCAACGCAGTGGCAAAGGTCAGTCCCATACCCGTAGTCATCATTCATGGTGATGCCGACGCCATCGTGCCGCCAGCGCATGCCCATCGTCTCTACCGAGCGGCCCGGGAGCCGAAGGAACTCTGGATGGTGCCCGGCGGTGGTCACATCGAGGCTTTTAGCAAAACAATATGTCGAGAGCGCCTGGTCAAATATTTAACCCGCAAGTGATGGTCGGGTAACGGGACGGCGAGTAGAAAGTGAGCTTGTGCAAGGGAACGACCCGTCCGGGTCGCTTTTTAGCACGGTGTGCTGGATTCTGTTGGGGCCGCATGTTTGTTATCCGCCAAGACCAATTCTTCCAGCGTGTGTCCTTCCAAGCTATCGGAACGAGCGGCGTTCATTTGATCGATGACCTTTTGTACCGATGGAAGGCGAATAGTCGCCTGCTCTCGAACTCCTGCGGCCACCGTAATGTCATCGAGGGATATTTTTTCGATGGCCCGCGCTGGTACATAGGTTGCCGGATCTTCTTGCGTGGCCACGATGAGACGCTGGTCTTGCAACGATTGCATGAGCTTCCCCAGCTGCTCGGGTGAACAACCGTAGCCTCGGGCTGCTAATGCTTCCAGAGTCCACCTTGGCTCGTTGAAGTAATACGCGCGCCCGATTAAGGTCATGATCTCCAACGCCAGTGCATCGCGATGGCCATCTTCATAGTGGGCATCAGCATCCGCTTGCCGCAACAGTTCGGGATTTTGCCAATAGCGGCTGATGTGCGCTCCAACCAAGATAATCAACCAGCCTATGTTTAACCAGATAATGAACAGGACAGCCGCGGCGAACCCCGAGTAGATGGCTGAGTACTTGGATGAGCCCGCTACCAGGCTCGCAAAAAGGCGACCAATGCCATACCAGGCTACACTGGCAAAAACGCCACCGGCCAGTGCAGGAGCGAGATGTACGTGGACGTTAGTAAGAAAAGCATATAAAAAAGCGAACGCGATGCAAACCAGCAGATAGGGCATCAGCTGTCCGAGACCCACCACGACCCGGCCGAAAGGCTCTATGTTTGCTACCCGCTGGACGGTCTCGTTGTCCAGAGCAACAGCGGTCAAGCTGAGGGCGGTGATCATGAATACCGGGCCCACCAAGGTTACGCTGAGATAGTCGCTGAAGCGACGGCTCCAACTGCGAATGGAAGGCACCCGCCATATGGCGTTAAATGCTTCCTCCACTTTCTGAAGTAGTGAGATGACGGTCCAAAAAAGTAAGGCGATGCCGGTGAAACCCAAAACGGTAAAATTCAAATTATTCACGAACTTCAAGATCCGCTCGCCGAGCTCTGCGCCCTTATCGCCCAGAGGCTCTAACGACTGCATGAGCATGGGCTCCAGGTGATTCTGGACACCGAAGCCCTTGAGCACCGAAAATGCCACGGCTAACAGAGGGACTACGGAGAGTAATGTTGTGTACGCAAGGCTTGTTGACTGAATATGGAGCTCATTGTCTCGAAATTTTTCGGCTATTTTGTATGCCAAGCGGACACAAAAAACAGCGGTTCGTCTAAGCCTGCTGTATTGCGTGATATCCGTCTCGAAAATAGCATCCTTCCAATTTTGTCTCATCAGGAAACTCATGCCGCCGCCTCACGATCGTATTGTAAAAATTCGCCTAAACGTTTATCACGGGATGCTTCTCACACGACACACCCTCATTCAGGCTGGCCGCCGTTATCGGCTACGAGCAGGGCTCGGCATTGGCACACGACGAAACCACCGCGTCCGAGGCTGTTGCAAGCTTTCCTGCGCTTGTCATAGCGGCATCGTGCGGCGGTTCGCCATGCCCAGGTATTCCCCTTGTGCACGCCTGCCGGTTTACTTACACCATATCCCTGGGGCTCGCCCTGGGCCGCCATCGGCAGCAGCACGCAGAATCGCTAAGATAGGGAAAGGACATACTCGGGGTGGACCATGACACAGACCTTTCTCCGATTTGCCGTAGCCATGGGGCTATCGCTACTTCTTCTTTTGGGTGCCTGTGCAAGGACCGAACCGGCTCGGTTCTACACGCTGCGTCCGCTGGCCGGAGCTGAGCGCAAGCAGCCTAGCGGAAGTGCGCACATCGCTACAGACGCGGTGGCCATCGGCGTTGCGTCCGTTGAGCTTGCAGCCTACCTAGACCGGCCGGAAATCGCCACTCGCCGAGGTCCTTATCAAGTTCACTTCGCTGATTTCGATCGTTGGGCCGAGCCGCTGCACGACAACATCGCCCAAGTGCTCACTGACAATCTGTCGGCCTTGCTTCCTTCCGAAACAATTCAGGTGTTTCCCCGGGCTGCTGGCGCCCAACTCGACTACCGCCTAACCGTCTATGGGCTGCGGTTCGATAACGTTCCAGGTGACGAGGCCTTGCTTCGCGCGCACTGGACCCTATGGGATGGGAATGAACGCAACAGGCTGATTGCACGCAAGGTAGCGTATCGCGAACCGTTGCCAGGACAGGACTACGACTCGATTGCAGCAGCCAATAGCCGCCTGCTGGCGAGCCTTAGTCGCGATATCGCCGAAGCGATCGACGATTTGCTTGCAGTAGAGTAGGGACCACAGAACGCAGCGCAGAAAGTGGCGCAACGATGACGCTGGCGGAGCAATCGATCGAAATAACCCGTTGGCGGCGAGCCAAGCAAGAACCGGTTCTAAACGATACGCTACGCTCGGTCCTGAGAAAGCCTGATGTTTACGCATCGGGGACTCTTGCCAACGGAATTTCACCCACGAGCTCGGCGTCGACAATGGCTCGCGGTTTATTCTCGATCTGAAAATAGCCGATAACTTTCTGCGGAGGCAGTGCGTTCTCAAAGTTTTCCGCAAACTGCTCTTGCAGATCGAGTTTTTCTTTCTGGATCGACAACGATTCCTTCAGCAGCTCGCGCGCTTTGAAATCAGCCAAATTGTTATAGCTCGCCGCATAGCCGCGAATAAGTCTCACTCTCTGCTCAGTAATGTTGCTCAAGCTTTTCGGCACTCCTCTTAAACAGCCCAGAAAATAGGGCATTGTCGGCGGCCTGGATGAGTCGGCAACATTTTTAGAGTGTGCGCGGCCAGCGGCATTTCTAAACAGCCGCTAATAGCTACATCCCAGCAGGTTAGACGTCGCACGGCTAACCCGTTGTTTTAAAGTCACATCAGCAAGTCCCCATCTGTGCATTGGATTCAAGTGACAATTGATGACTATTATATTGACTATTATTTATG
>JAGTVB010000261.1 GCA_018224385.1 Gammaproteobacteria bacterium | reverse complement strand
GGGGATTCAAGATAGGTGTCGAGAGCAGGGAACCGAATACCCCCCCATTGGTGATCGTGAAGGTGCCTCCGGACAGCTCCTCAATACTTAGCCGTCCGTTTGCTGCTTTCTCCGCGAACTGCGCGATCTGCCTCTCAATGTCTGCAAAGGAGCACCGATCGACTTCCCGCATGACCGGGACGACGAGACCTCTAGAAGAGCCGACGGCAATCCCGAGATCATAATAGTTGTGATAGACCACATCGTCGCCATCAATCGAGGCATTCACGATCGGATACTGTTTGAGCGCAACTACGGCAGCCTTGGCAAAGAAGGACATAAGCCCTAGACGCACGCCGTGCCGCTTTTCGAATCGTTCTTGGTGACGGCCGCGTAGCTGCATCACCGGAAGCATATTGATCTCGTTAAATGTGGTGAGAATTGCCGCGGTGCGCTGCGCTTCCACCAGTCGTTCCGCGATGCGCGCCCGAATTCGACTCATCGGCTCGCGTCGCTCATCACGTTCGCCCGTTAGCGTCGTGATAGGCTGTTTGACTTCTACCTCGGAAGGAACAAACTCAGAAACGCTGCGTTGCGGGGGAGTGGATGCGAGTGTTTCAAGGTGAGTGAGTACATCTTCCTTGGTGATGCGTCCGCCTTTCCCAGTGCCGGTTATCGCCTCCGGCTCGAGCTCATGTTCCAAGACTAGCCTGCGTACCGCGGGGCTTAGCTGCTCCTCGGTCTGCGAGCTCACGGTCGGGCTCGGTTGCCTGCCTTCTTCCGCAGTTTTGGCGGGCGCTACGCCCTCCGCCGTTTCCGTTGGCTTCCGCGGCGCATCGGAAGCCGCACCGGCCGTATCCACCTGCGCGATAAGATCGTCGCTGTGCACCGTTTCGCCGCTTTGCTTGAGGACTTCTTTGAGCACCCCGGCCTGAGGTGACGGCACTTCCAGCACCACCTTGTCAGTCTCGATCTCTACGAGCACGTCATCGCGGGAGACATGCTCCCCTGCCTTTTTTTTCCAGTCGAGCAGCGTGCCCTCGTGAATCGATTCAGAGAACATCGGTACTTTGATGTCAACGATCACATTGCATCCCTTTCAATGCACGCATTCGCGCTCAAACCCGCGTAGATACTGAAGGACCTCATTAGTCTCTCAGCCAAAACCGCTGGGTCGGCTGATAATACACCACCCATTCTGTTCAATGAGATTGAACGGGAGTTTAAGCGGTTTGTTTTCGTGTTTCCAATACGGATTTCAGTGTCAGCGCATCGGCCACAAGTGCTCGCTGTTCCTCGAGATGGACATAGAGGTAACCGGCGGCGGGTGCGGCGGCCGGGGCCCGTCCGGCATAGTGCACGGTGATGCCCGTGGGCAGGCTGCTGGCGAGGCGCCCGTCGGCGCCCAGATAATGCCAAGCGCCTTGGTTGCGCGGTTCCTCCTGCGCCCACACCAGCTCCTTGGCCTGGGGGTAACGTGCGAGCACGGCCTTGAGCTCGGCTTGCGGGTAGGGGTAGAGCTGCTCGAGGCGAAGCAGCGCGACGTGCTCGAGCTGATGCTCGCGGCGCTTCTCTAACAGGTCGTAGTAGACTTTGCCGCTGCACAGCACCAGCCGGCTCACTTGCGCCGGCTCCAGCGGGTCGACCTCGTCCATGACGGGCCAAAATCCCCCGCTGGCCAGCTCCTCGCGCGTGGCAATGGACAGCCGATGACGCAGCAGACTCTTGGGCGTTAACAGCACCAGCGGCTTGCGGTAGGGCCGCAGCATCTGCCGACGCAGTACGTGAAACAGCTGCGCCGGCGTGGTCGGCACACACACCTGCAGGTTGTCTTCGGCACACAACTGTAAATACCGCTCCAGGCGCGCCGAAGAGTGCTCCGGCCCCTGGCCTTCATAGCCGTGAGGCAGCATCAGTACCAGCCCCGAATAGCGCCCCCACTTGGCCTCCGACGAGCTCAAGAACTGGTCAATGACCACCTGCGCCCCATTGGCAAAATCCCCAAACTGCGCCTCCCAAATCACCAAACACTGCGGCTCGGCCGTGCTGTAGCCATACTCAAAGGCCAACACCGCCTCCTCGGAAAGCAGCGAGTTGATGGCCCGAAACCGTGGCTGCCCCGCAAACAAATGCTCCAGCGGCCGGTGCACCTCCGGCGCCTGCTGATTGTGCAACAGCGCATGACGATGAAAAAAAGTCCCCCGTTCGCTATCCTGTCCCGAGAGGCGCACCGAAAATCCCGCCTCCAAAAGACTCGCATAGGCCAACAGCTCCGCAAAACCCCAATCCAGCGGGCGCCGCCCCCGCGCCATCTCCCGGCGCGCTTCAATCATCTTCAGCACCGCCCGGTGCAGCTCAAAGTGCCCCGGGTACGCACACATCTTCAGCCCCAGCTGCTCCACCGCCTGCTCCGAAATCGCCGTATCGGCCGGCGCTCGCCAGTCACTGCCCACATAGGGGCTCCAGTCGACGAAGTAATGCTTTCGTTGATCACACGGCTGAATCATGGGGCGGGACACCACCTGGTTGGCTTCCAGAGCCCCCAGGTAATCCATGACCATCTGATCAGCCTCTTGCTTTTTTAATACGCCCTTCAGGGTCAAACGCTCCGCATAGAGTTGGCGCACACCCTGCTTGGGGACGACCTTCTTATACATCATCGGCTGGGTGACTAACGGATCGTCGGCCTCGTTATGCCCATGCCGGCGATAGCAGACCATGTCAATGACCACATCCTTGTTGAACGTTAGGCGGAAGTCCAAGGCCAGCTGCGTCAGAAACACCACGGCCTCGGGATCATCCCCATTGACATGGAAAATAGGGGCCTGAACCATTTTCGCCACGTCGGTGCAATACAGTGTGGATCGGGAATCAAGCGGATGGCTGGTGGTAAAGCCAATTTGATTATTCAGTACAATGTGGATGGTACCGCCAGTGCCATAGCCTCGCGTCTCGGACAGGTTCAGGGTTTCCATCACCACGCCCTGACCGGCGAAGGCGGCATCCCCGTGAATCAGCACGGGCATTACCTGGTTTCGTTCCCAATCATTGCGCCGGGCCTGGCGGGCGCGCACCGCACCTTCCACCACCGGGTCGATGATCTCCAGGTGCGATGGATTGAAGGCCAGTACGATGTGGATTGGTCCACTCGGCGCGTAGACATCGGATGAAAAGCCGAGGTGATACTTAACATCACCGGATCCTGCGACAGGCTTTGTGTGACCTTCGAATTCTCCAAACAAGCTCTGTGGATGTTTACCGAAAATGTTAACCAGAACGTTGAGCCGCCCTCGATGCGCCATGCCGATGCCCAGTTCGCGCACGCCGCGCCGGCCGCTGGCGAGGACCAGTTCATCGAGGAGAGGGATCAGGCTTTCTGCGCCCTCCAAAGAAAATCGCTTCTGACCAACGTATTTCTTGTGCAGATAAGTCTCTAACGCCTTAGCGGCGGTAAGCCGCTTGAGGAGATCACGTTTCTTCGCCCGCGTGACGCCATATCCACGGCGGGTGCCCTCTAAGCGGGCTTGAATCCAACGCTTTTGTTCCAGTGATGTTAGGTGCATATATTCCGCACCCACAGAGCGGCAATAGACGCGTCGGAGAATCTTGAGAATTTCGCGCAACGGGGCCTTTTCAGGCCCACCGGGGAAGCCCGTATGGAAGAAGATGTCTAAGTCAGCATCGGTGAGACCGTGGTAGGCGGGCTTCAGATCGGGGACCGATGCCCGCACGAAATGCCGCAGCGGGTCGAGATTGGCCCGCCGGTGGCCACGGACTCGGTAGGCATTGATGAGATCGAGCACCGCTGCCTGCTTAGCAACCAGGGTCGTGGATGCTGTTGGCGTGAGCGTCTCTCTTGCGCCGGATCGTTGAGAATCTGTCAATCGAACGGTGCGATTTAACTGCTGAAAAAAATCACGCCAGGCCGCAGACAGGCGCTTTGGATCCTCTAAATAGATGCTATGCAGCTGCTCTAAGAAAGCGCTGTTCTCTAGACCTGGCCAGCTAGTGCTCACGTCTGGCATTACCATGCTCGGATCTCGTTAGATCGCCTTCGAGGCTGTAGTCACAGTGACTCGAATTGCTCTAGCCACGCTGCGGGGAACTCGCGCACAACATGCCCAAAATCCAGCAGCCATTGAGAATAACGGCAAGTTGGCGGCCCAGCGGAAATGAGAAACTCGTGGCGCCCTCATCGGCACTCCAAGTCCGAACCGGCGCGGGCCTGGATAGGCCGCCACCCGCCGCTTTTCCACATCGGCGCTTACGCCATGCCACTGACCGTAGACGCTTATCCTCGCTCGCTGATTTTACATGGCCATTTTATGAGCTACCGGCGCGACGCAGCCGAAGCATCGTTTCAAGCGTCCACAGCCGGCTCGTCGCGCAAACAGGTACTGCGATGCGCTACACAGGCGCGTTGCGCCTCTGGCGCGCAAACACCACGGCACGCCGATGATTGCAGGCCAATTTCGTGCCGATCCCGCTGCGCCCAAAGTTGCACCCGAACCCAGCCGGCGCACAGCAGGCCCAGTCCGACAACGGCAATGAGATGCCGAATCACATTACAACTGCCCTCAATGGCTGCCAAATAAACCAGCAAACCCCATGAAAGCGAGGGAAAGTATGCCGGCGAGGATAAGATTCAGGGCCGTGCCACGCATCAGCGCCGGGACGTCCGACAGTTCCGTCTCCTCCCGCAGTCCCGCCATGAGAACCAGCGCCAGCATAAACCCGCCCCCGGCACCCAAGGCAAACACCACACTTTCGAGTAGTCCATAGTTGCGGTTGGTGGCAAAAATCGCAAGTCCCAATATCGCACAATTCGTGGTGATGAGCGGTAGAAAAATACCCAGGGAGCGAAACAGTGCCGGGCTCAGTTTCTTGATGGCCATCTCCACGAACTGAACGGTACTGGCAATCACCACGATGAAGCTGATGAGCCGCAGGTACGGCGCGTGCACCAGTATGTAGGTATTGAGAAACCAGGCACATACGGCCGTGATCAGCATTACGAAAACTGTGGCGAGTCCAAGCCGCACCGCCGTTTCAATGCGGCCGGAAACCCCTAAAAACGGGCAAAGACCAAGAAAGTACGAAAGCACGAAGTTATTGATCAGCAAAGCACCGATGAAGATCCACACGAGATCGCTCATCGCGAGGGGTTACCCTGGGCGGTAACCAGATCCTCCGAGCGTTGTGTTCGCCGGGAACGTACCCAGTTAAGCACGAGCAAGAGCAGCCCGAGGCTAATGAAGCCGCCCGGAGGTAGCAGCATGATCACCCAAGGTTCAAAATGTGCCCCGAAAAGCGAAACCCCAAACAGGCTACCGCTGCCGAGCACCTCTCGAAACCCTCCAAGGCCAAACAGAGCGAGCGCGAATCCGCCGCCCATACCGGCGGCATCCGCGGCCGCAAGTCCGACCGGGTGTTTGGCTGCGAAGGCTTCTTGTCGACCAAGAATCATGCAATTCGCTACGATGAGGGGGATGAAAGCGCCCAGTTCTTTGTGCACATCGGGTACGAGTGCCAACAAGACGAAATCGATGACGGTCACGAAGGTGGCAATGACAATGATGTAGCACGAGATGCGGACTTGCCTCGGGATGAGATTTCGGAGCGAGGAGACCATGAGGCTCGAGCTCAATAACACCGTGAACGTCGCCAGGCCCATGGTGAGTGCATTAATGGCGCTGTTGCTCACCGCCAGCATCGGGCACATGCCGAGGACTTGGACAAACACCGGGTTCTCACGCCATAGTCCCTTGACCAGTTCCTGGTACGCCCTGCGATTTTGCCCGTCCCTGCTCATCGCCTACCCTGAGGTTGCATTGCGACCGGATGGGCTCGGCTGTTCCAGCGTCTGACCACATGATCCTGTGCGCGTCGCCGACAGGAGCCGGCTCCATTCTTGTACACCGGCATTAAGGATGTTGACGACCGCCTGCGAGGAGATGGTGGCGCCTGTGATGGAATCCACCTCATGGGCGGCGCGTTTGGTGCCGTTTTTTACCAAAACGATCTCTGGGTCCACCAGCAGCGTCCGAAAGTTATCGAGAAACGCCTGATCCTTGTAGATTCGGTCACCGAGCCCGGGTGTCTCCCGGCTTTCCAGAACCTCCACGCCAACGATGCTACGCTGGTCGGGGAGATAGCCGAAGAGCAGCTTGATGGTATCCTGAAAGCCGGCGCCCTCAGCGGGTATGGCAAACCCAAGCAACTGATCCCGGTCGTCACACCCGGCGTAGATGGCACGCTCGCCTGCACGATCCTCGTCCGCCGGCCGCAGCTCGCCCCCCCTCTGTGCCCAGCGCTGCAAGCCCACGATGCCCGGCAGCACTCGAAAGACCGCTTCGCGTAACGCGCTGGCGTGGTTGGCCTCGATACGCGGCCGCGTCCACTCATAGGCGCTCACGATGGCGAGACCGGAGAGTAGCCCGGCCAGGCCCAAGGTAACAACAAGGCGGGTGGGGCTGGCTTCATATCGCCTTGACTCTATAATTGGATCCTTCATTCAGCAAATAAGTGATCTTATCCTTGCCCGAGCTGTAGAACGCTGGCGACGGGTGAGCGGCTGGGCTGGCAGCAGGGACTCTGGAACAGCCATGAATTACCTCCGACACGCTCCGGCGGCGCCCTTGGTCTCAAGTCTTTTGCCTTAAGGCAGAACAGCCGGCATATCCAGCCCCCGCTGGCGCGCCGCTCATAGCGTCGGTCTTCCGCGTCCAAACGGTCGCGGCTGAGTGACCCGTTCAATCAAGGGCGTCGTGGCATTCATCAGCAAGATGGCGTACATGATGCCTTCGGGGTACCCGCCGAAAGTACGAATCAGAATCGCCAACACTCCGATGCCGATACCGAAGATCCAAGCGCCCCTCGGCGTGACCGGCGAGGTGACCGGATCAGTTGCCATAAAGATTGCGCCGAAGAGCAATCCCCCTGAGAACAGCGCAACGATGGGTTGCGGATTATCCGCGTCGAACAGATGGAGCAGTCCCGAGAACACGCTCGCCGAAAACAGGACAGCGACGGTGATCCGCCAGTCGATACTGCGCCGCAAAGCGAGGTAAACACCCCCCAACAGAATCAGTAAACCGCTGGTTTCCCCCAAACAGCCTGCGGTATGGCCGAGCATCAAGTCCGGCAAAGGTGTTTCCTGATTTTGGAACTTCATCAATCCAAGCGGGGTTGCCGAGCTCAGAGCATCCACCGTCGGTTGCTGCAGGGGTAAAGCGAGATTGCTCGGAATAATGCCAAGAAAACCTGCCGGGCCGCTCGGAGCTTGCCAAGTGGTCATCGCCGTGGGGAACGCGCCGAGGAGGAAAGCACGACCGACGAGAGCGGGATTGAAGGGATTCTGACCCAATCCGCCCCAGATCAGCTTACCGAGACCTATGCTCGCGGCGCCACCCACAAAAGCCATCCACAGGGGCAGACCCGGCGGCAACGTCAGACCGAGCAGCATCCCCGTAAGCGTGGCGCTCAAATCCTGAAGACTTTGGCCACGCGCGGCTCCAAGAGAAAATATCCATTCGGTAATGACGGCCCCGGCGGTCGCCGCCAGGAGCACCAGCAAGGCGCTTAGCCCAAACCACCACGACGCGCCTATCACCAGGGGCACCAGCGCGTAGACAACATCGCGCATGGCCGCGGGAGTCGTCAGGCCCGACCGCAGCAGCGGCGCCGGCTGAAGGATAAGACGCGCGCCCTTCGATTTCATATCGAGCCAGCAGCACTATTGCGGAGCTTGCTTTTGCCGACTCGTATGAGCTGAGTCAGCGGAATGCCCGACGGGCAACTGAGGGTACAGGCTCCGCATTCGACGCAATCCATAGCGAAGTGCCGGCGCATGTCTTCATAGCGACCGAGGCGCGCCAAGCGTCCGAGACGTGACGGATTTAGAAAATGTGGACAGGCCTTCAGACAGCGGCCGCAGCGAATGCAGGGAAGCTCGCGGCGCGCGGGAAGGGACTCCGCGGTAAACGCGAGGATACCCGACGTTCCCTTGACCACCGGCACGTCGAGGCTGGGCAGCGGGAGCCCCATCATGGGACCTCCCATGACCACGGCCCGGGTCGGCGGCTTGAGCCCGCCGCAGAAGTCCAGCACTTCTCGGACTGGCGTGCCGATGGGGACGATCAGGTTCGCGGGATAGGTAACACCCGGACCGGAGACGGTAATGACTCGTTCGATGAGTGGCATGCCGAAATCGAAATAATCGGCGATGGCCGTCAGGGTCCCGACATTGTTGACGACAATCCCAAGATCGCGCGGCAGCTTATCCGCAGGAACCTCAACCCCGAAGATAGCGCGAATAAGCATCTTTTCCGCCCCCTGCGGGTATTTCACCTGCAGCGGTGCAATGCCCGTACGATGGTGCCGGCGAATCGTGCTTTTGAGAACCGCGATGGCCTCCGGTTTGTTGCGTTCTATGCCGATGGTGGCGCGATCGGCTCCAAGCTTCCGTTTGACGATGCCAATGCCCCGTAACAACGTCGCTGGGCGCTCCACCATCAAGCGATGATCGTTAGTCAAGTAGGGTTCGCATTCGGCGCCGTTTATGAGTAAGTGACGAATGCGCTTGCCTTCGGGCATGGTGTACTTAACATGGGTAGGAAAGGCCGCTCCACCCAAGCCGACGATCCCCGCGCTTTGCAGTTCTTCGATGAATTCTGTTAAAGAAAGGGCTAACCGGTCGGATCGCGGTCTGGGCTCGAGATGCTGCGTGGCGTAGCGGTCCGCCTCGATCTCGATCGCCAACTGCAGCGAACCGTCCGCAGTCCGCCGTGGCTCGATGGCACGTACCCGCCCGGTCACGGGACTGTGCAGGCTGGCGGAGACGAAGCCGCCGGGTTGCGCGATCAGTTGACCGCGCCGCACCTGCTGCCCCGGACTGACTACCGGCTGAGCGGGCACACCGAGATGTTGACCTAACGGCAACACATAACGGTGGCCGAAGGGCAGGCGTTGAATGGGCAAATCGACCGTTTGCGCCTTGTATTGGGCAGGATGCACACCGTGGCGAAAGCCTCGGCGTATGGCCGCCACCGGATTCATGGGGTCTCTCCGGGCGCAGGGTCCACTTGGCGAGGATCATAGCCCGCCAGCGCGAGCAGTTTCGCCTCGACGCGCGCGGCAAGCTCGGCCTGGGTCTGCGCTTTGAGGTGGCGGAGCTGCCGTTCATAGGTTTGCTGCAGCTGATCGCGTTCGGCTTCGAAGACTTTGCGTAGCCGCTGTTCAGCGCGCTGCTCAACCTCCGAAGTGAAGGGGGTGACGACGCCCGCCAGCTCTTGCAGACTACGCCAGGCTTCCAGGCGTTCCTGGGTAGCAGCCACCAAAGCGGCATCTACCCGGTAACGAGTCGAGCCTGCACCGCTTGGCTCGGTGATGAACGGTGTGGTACCGGAGCGTCGGGTGATCTCGGTTTCGAGGTAGTCAGCCAGCGGTACAGGCGTTGGATCACGTTCATTGAGGGGCGAAAAATAACGTGCAAACCGGCGTTCCGCAAAGGCCCAATGGGCCAGCGTAAAAGGCTCTTGCCCTTCGGCATCGATGACCCACTTTTTTTCCGGGCAGAGATTGCCCGCCAAATCAAGGCGTGAGCCAAATACGCCGCTTCTGCGCGGATCATAGCGGAACAAGGGAAAGGCTCGAGCACGAACCGCCCCCGAGGCTCTCGCGAAGGTCTGGTGGGCGGCGAATCCATGATGCTCAGGGCTCGGTGCGTGGGCGTGTATCAGGGCCGGTCCAGGAAAGCTCAAGGCCGCCTGAATGCTCTCGAAGAAATGCTCCGGTGCAGCGATGCAGGTCTGGGCTACGAAGGCCCGACGTTGAGTAAGGGCAAGGAAACCCAGATGGACATTGGGTGTTTTTGCGGTCGAGGGAAGCGTGTCCACGATGCCCCCAGGGGGGGCGCTGACATTGCCCGTGGTATCAAGACCCAGGTCCAGGTGCGAGAAAATGAGGATTTTTATTGGCATCCCGCTGCCAAGTAGCCATAGCACGGCCGAGAGCCCTCTGGCACCGAGCACATCGTTGTTACCGAGCAGGTAGAGCGGCGGGCATAGCTGGCGCTCGTCGGGAGTTAAATCCTTCCATGTGAGTCCGTCCGGACCGGACGGCGTCCGCGGGGAGGTGTGTAGTTCCGCGCGCGCTTGCCTGAGCAGCAGCAGGCCCGCCGCCGCTTCGCGCAGCTGGCCCTCAATGAGCCCGGCGGCCAGCGATGCGGTCTCACCGGTTATGTCGATAGCAACCGGTATGGAGAAGGGATTATAGGGATAGGCACCCGCCCAGCTGGCAATCGACCCGGGTGCGACGGCTATTGCAAGCCGCGCTCGTCCGCCGCCGTGGGCCCCCTGCGTGAGTTTCCATCGAAGCTCGCTGAGCGACTTAGTCGCCGCGATAAGTCGGCGTAATCGACTGACATCCAAGGTTGCGGTTTCCACGGCCTCGAGCTGTTGCGCAAGGCGGGCCAATCCTGATGAATTGGGTGGAAGGTCCTCAATGCTCGCGCTGAGGGTATCCAGATCGTGGATGGGTAAGGCGTCGGTCAGCAAGGTGCGAATGCGTGTCTCCAGTCCCTGCTCTACTTCCTTGATTTCTTCAACAAGCCGATTGACCCGCGGCTGCTGGAGGAATTCGGTAATGGCGAGCACTAATCGCACTCCCGCCTTCTCACCGGACCCGGGCTCCGCGCCATCGCCGCCGGCCAGCGCTAACAGGCAATGGCGTGATAGGAGCAAGGCCGCCAGAGGTGTAAGCGAGCGCTCCCGAAGCAGCTCGGCTATCGTATCTCCGGGCGTATCCGGAAGCTGTTCCCATAACCGGATCAGGCGCAGCGCTCGGTCCGCACTCTCGGGTTCTTGCTCGTGTTGGAACAGGGCTTGCGGATCACAGGCATTGATGCAAAGCCCGCAACCTTTGCAGGTGTGAGGGTCGATAGCCAACGCGAGCAGCGATCCTTGCCCCGGGCGTTGGGCCTCAGGGGCATGGAAGAATGGCTCGGTGATCGCCACGGGCAGGAGCCCAATCTGCTCACGCAGGCCCTGGAAGGCACTGCGCATCGTGGCATCGCGCTCCGGTGGGTAGTGCGCCTTTTCTGCAAACGCCGTGAAGGTGTCTTCGAGCAATTTATCGAAGCTGGCGGGCGGGCCGTTCTTGGCTCGTTTGGCCAGTTGCCGCGCAAGCTGACCGAGTACCGGGCGCAAGGATTCGGCGCCCGCCATTCGGATACCCGTCTCAAGCAGAGCACGGGTACTGATGGCGGTGGGCCGAATGGCGCCATCGGGGCACTGCATCCAACAGCGACCGCAGCCGGTGCATCGGCTCGGATCAATGGCCGGAAACCACTCTCGAGCGGCCCGCAGTGAGCGGAAAGTGGAGGTAAGGGGGGGCACGACGCCCGTAGCGAGGAACGGATCGGGGGACAGTTCGTCCGCGTCACCGTGCGCATAGAGGGCCCCCACTTGGTCCCAGAAGCGAGGCAGACTGGCGTAGTTATCAGGGCTGCCGGCCAGGCGGCGCACGGCAAGCGGCGTTTCGTCGTCCTGAAAGCCGTTGGACAGATCCGGCTGCTGACTAAATAAGGTGCGGTCAAGTCCGAGGGTCCCTTCAAATCCCTGCGCGAAGGCGTCCGAGCGCTCACGCCACCGCCCTTGGGGATCGCGTTTCAACAACGCTTCGCGCGCGCTAAGCACCCGGTGAGCAGGCAAGGCCAGAGCGCCCTCGGCCAGCAGCACAGCTACCGTGCTGCCGAGCATGTGCTCCACCAGCAGCTGTTGTGGCCACGTATCGCTTTGCTCCGGCGTTAGCAGCGGCGTCTGGTAGCATGTCGCGCGCTTCTGGCGGATTTCCTCCCGCCAGTTCCCAGGTAATGCCTGCCAAAGCCGTTCGGGAGGGAAGTTGCTCATCAGCAGCAAAGCCCCTCCTGTACGCAACTCGGCAACGGGCTTCAGGCGCTCGTGACGCCGGGGCGTGGTAATGACGGAGAAGTCAATGGGAACCTGATCGCCAGGATCATGCAAAGGGGCGCTAATCGCAGCGGGGGCGTGCGTGAAACGGTCGACACAATAAGCCTCCCAACGGCCCCAAAACAGCCCGGGTCGGCTGCGTATCTGGCCGCCGACGAGATGATGCAGAAAGGTGGCCGCGGCCGCCGCCAGCCCCTCCCCGCCCTGACCGGAAAGCCGATGAACGGCCACTGTATACGCACCGCTCGGACGCAGATCGGGCAATCCCTCCTGGCTGAGCAGTCCCAGCCGAGTAACCTCAGGGTAATCCCGCCGCAGGCGGTCCAGCAGAACCTGCCGTTTGGGATAGATGCTCGAGGCGCGTGCAAAGTCGAACCCAAGGTAGATATGCGAACGTGCCGGGGGGGGCGGCTCCCGATGACGGGTGAGGAGTCGAGCGCCAAGGCCCTGTTTACCACGTGGCTTGCTTTCAGCTGCCAACTCCTCGCAAAGCGCCACCAGATCGGCGGCCCGCAACGGTAAGCCGCCCAGCCCATAGGTTACCGAGCGGAAGCGCGGCTGCTCACCTTCGCCGATGCTCGGGTAGGTATTGTTGGAATGGAATTCCTGATGGCCCTCTTCCAGAGCGCGGTCGACGGCCGCTCGCAACTGTCGTGTCAGGGGTGGATCGGTCGCCAGCGGGGTATCGACTCGTTCCAGCACCGCAACCATTCTCTTACCCCGGAGGTATTCGGCGATACGCGCTCCGGGGAAAGGCCGCAGACAGTGCACTCCAAGCACCCCAACGCGCAGCCGTAACCGCCGATGGGCATAGTCGGCAACGGCGCGCGCCGTCTCGATGGCCGACCCCTGGGCGGCGAGCACCAGACTGGCGCCTTTGAGGCGGTAGGTAGAGAGCGTGTCGAGGGGCCGGCCGGTGCGGTTGCGCAGTTCTGCGATGGATTCTTCGAGAAGGGTATTGAGGTGTTGGTCAAAATAGGGATGCTTGCCGACAGCCCCGAGGGCCCAGCTTTCCGGGCCCTGCAAAGCACCGTGCAACACCGGATGATCGAGATCGTGCCAGCGAGGCACGCGTCGCCGTGTCTCCCCAAAAAGCAGGCGTTGCGCCGGCGTAGGCGCGGGTATCACACCGTCCGGTGGCCCGAGGAAGGCGGCGGTAAAAATAGGATTTGGAATGCAGACATCCTGCAGCGCCAGGGCCGTCTGTTCCCCATCCATGGCCACTAACCCAGGAATAAGCCCGAGCTCGGTGACGCGCCGGGCAACCAAAGTGAAGTCAACGGCCTCCTGAGCGCTGGCTGCCAACAGCACGAAGAAGCCCGTATCCGCACTCATATGATAGGCCTTGTGGCCCGTACCGAGTGCCCCCGCCTGAGCGGCCAGAGTACGGTTGCAAAGGTGCACGATCAGCGGCAAATGCCGCCCTGCAGCCATCACCAGAAGATCCTGAGCGCTCACGAGATCGGGGCCGGAGAGAAAGGTCGTGGCGCGGGTTCCCGTCATGGCCAAGCCCATGGCCGCAGCGAGCGCCCCCCGTGGGCCATCGGTTTCGAGGCTGACGAGCCTGCTTCCAAAGCAGTTGATGCGCTGTCGAGCCTCCTCCGCTTTCCAAGCGCGCGCTGCCCCATCGGCAGGGAAGGATGCCCTAAGGCCGGCTACCTCGCAGAACGAAGCTTCGACCAGCGCCACCGCCGTGTTGCCATCGACCACCCGCGATCCCTGAAGGCAATCGGTGCGGGCATACCGCGGCATTGCCTCAGCGCCACGCTTGCGCCCACTGCGTGGGCCGTTAGTGGTCTTCGACATGAGCGGCAATGTCCTGCGGTTGTGTCGCACCGGCGGCCTCAAACTGCACCTCGGTCAGCCATTGAATAGCGCCGGTCGGGCAGCGGGAGGTGGCCTGCGGCGTCGCTGGCCCGCCACTCCCATAGTCAACCACGGGCAAGTTTTCTTCCATACGGATGAGCCCCGGCGCTGCGTCTTGCACACAGCGACCGCAGCTGTCACAGGCGACGCGACAGAGGGCCCGCGCATCGTCGCCCACAAGAGGTGATCGGCACTGCACGAACAGTCGGTGGGTCAGGGGAAGGATCGCGAACAGTCCGCGCGGACAAGCAAGTACGCAGTCACCGCAAGCGGTGCAGTTAGCGACATCGACAACGGGCAATGAGTGCTGGTTGAGATGGATGGCTTTGAAGGTGCAGGCACGCGCGCAATCACCCAAACCCAAGCAACCCCATGGGCAACCCTTCCCCCCACCAGCAACGATGGTGGCGGCTCGGCAACTTTCGAAACCGCGATACTCGGCGATCTGGAACGCTTGCGCGGTACCGCCGGCACAGTGCAGGCGAGCCACGCGCTTTTCCTGTTGTCCGGGAGCTACTCCCAGCAGCTCGGCGATGGCCTCGATACTCTCCTGAGTTGCAACGGTACAGCCGCTCGGAGTTTCACTTCCGGATACCACCGCTTCCGCGAAGGCATGGCAACCGGGACGACCACAGGCACCGCAGTTGGAGCCCGGCAGCTGATCCGCCACTTCTTCCACACGCGAATCTCCAGAAACCCGAAGAAACCGCGAGGCGATGGCCAAGGCAGTGCCAAAAAACACGCCGAGACCCGTCATGATTGAAGTGGCGACAAAGGCTTCTTGCATTGCGTGCCCTGGGCCTCGTGCTTAATTGAAAGGCGCCGCGCGCACGATCAGTGCGTCGACCTCCGCTTCGTCCGGATCCAGGGGTTGGCCTGGATGAACACAGCGAGCAGGACACTTCTCGGCAGCTTCCACCAGTTGCGCATAGGTCCCCGCACGGGGATCACCTATGCGTGCTTGTTTGTTCTCGTCGTAGACGAACAGCCGGGGATTGATGTTGATGCAGTCGTTGCAGCTGGTGCAGAGGGGAGTGTCGATCCAGGCCTCCTCCATGACAGCATCATCGATCTCGGAGCCTTGCTCTTCGGTCGCCGCAGGTTGCGTTGCACACGCCCAGGCCGGCGGCGCGGCTGCTGCAACGTCGGGAGAGGAAGCCGCGCGCGCGGCGCCCGCGGGCGCGTCGCCCGTCACATCCAGACCCAGCAGCACCTCGGTGAGTCGGCTCATGGTGTTGCGTGCGGTTTCTTGCCGTACCCGCGCAAGCTCTACCCGGAAGCTCTCCTGTAATTGCTCGCGCTCGTGTTGGGCGTCCTGCTCGGCCTGAGCCGTCGCCTCTTGGCGCGCCTGTTCAACGAAAGCATTGCGCACCCCAGCATCGGCCTGCAGGGTTCGCCAGTAGTCGAGGCGATCTTTGGCCTTAATCAACAGATCCCGAGTCGGCACGGCGCGACGAAACCCGCCATCTGGATCCACGAGCCAGATGTAGGGAAGGTGCTTTGCGGCTTCCGCCGCTGGAAGGGAGAGATAGGCAGCAACCGGCAACAGGGACTCGCCTTGAACGCCTTCAGGTATCAGCCGCAGCTGGTGCGCCAACGCGGAGTGCAAAACGGCAAAATCCACGAAGGTAAATGGCAGCAGCAACGAATGCTCGGTGCCGTCTCGTTCGCGGTAGGGCAGCGCATAGGCAGGCCAATCCTGCTCCGGTTGCGGATTATCCTGCAGATCGAGATGGCCGGTGCGAAGCGTCTGTGCCGGGTAACGGGGATGCGCCGCGCCGGGGGGGGCAAAGTGAAATAGCGAATGTCCGCGGCCTTCGATGGCACTGCCGGCCACAAGCCAAGGGTGTAGGTACTGGGGGGCGTCTGGTTTTCGCCTCGCCTCGGACAGCAGCACATGCAGCCCGGGCCGCCCCGCCTTGATCGCTGATTGAAAGCCCGCTATCAGGTGTCGCGGGCGTGCAGCGCTGGATTGATTTACCCATGCGTGGCGCTGGGAGACTCCGAAGTAGCCAAGTTCGAGGCGCTTCCCGGGAGGTACGTCATTATTTTGCTCCTCCGTCCCCGGGTCGTTGGCGGGGTCAACCATTACCAA
Organism: Gammaproteobacteria bacterium; assembly: GCA_018224385.1. GTDB lineage: Bacteria > Pseudomonadota > Gammaproteobacteria > HK1 > HK1 > JAGTVB01. Next base: position 4,866 of record JAGTVB010000261.1, on the reverse strand, counting down.
AATCTGCACCGGCCGGTGCGAGCGCAGCAGCCGTGACAAATCCGCCAGCTCGTGCGCGGCCACTGCGTCGGCACTGGTCACGGCCACAACCATCGGCACCAGCTGCCATTCGCTATCGGAGAAGTTTTCCCAAGAGAGGACTTGGCTGGCGGAGTCATGCGCCCGGGGATCGTCCTGCCCGGCAATGGTCAGGCGTGCCGTGCGCATCGCAGAGAAAACAGGCGCCAGCTCTTGTGCCGCGGAATCGAACGCTTTATTGGCCTCGCTGCAAGCCAGCGCACCGGCTTGAAACTCACAGGCGTAACTTCGCCCCTGCCAGACAAGCGACTGCGTCGGGCAGGCCGGCTCGCGGGCAAGCTCGCCCGCATCGATAATCGTCATCAAGCGAACCGTGCGGCTGTCGAGGAAGCCCTCGAGAATCTTTAATGCGTGCGCAACGTGCCCGCGGTGTTCGGGGGACATACGCTGCGGGCCACGCGCGTGGTGCATCACCCGCCCGAGTGCCGCAGCATCCAGAAACTGAGCGCCGGCCGCGCCCACCCGCCCCTCGATGTGCTGCGGATCTTGGTCCGCCTGTGACTGGGCCCACTCGAGACTGAGCAACGCACGCAATTGCTCGGCGAGTCCGGCGACGGTTTCTGCGAACTGTAAATGCTTCGGGATGAGTGTGTGCCGGACCGTATGCATTAACAAGTATACAGCCGCCCGCGGACCGTACCCCAGCAAGCCAGTCTCAGGGGATATCCCTGCCGCCACCTGGATCAATGTCTCGGTAAGCTGGGCACGGTTTTCCGCACTGAGCGCCAGCTCATCCTGCATTCGCTCACCGGCTTGGAGTAACAGCGGCTTAGCCGCAACGGGAGCCGAGCCTTGCGCTAACGCGCCCTGGATGGTGCTCTCAAAACGGGCCAGGTTGTCGCGCAGGATTCGCTGGCCTGCCGGTTCGCCATCAATGGCGGCCACCGCCGACACAAGAAATTCGCTAAGCGGCGTGGCGATGTGGCCGGGATCGTCTACCGTCAACACCGTGTGCAGCAGCAGCGGGAAATCAAACCGAAGCCGGACATCTTCTGCGTAGGGGCTCAATAACGCCGGTAAGCAGCGTTCTATCGTTTCCAGATCGGCCCCTGCTCGCTCATTCCCAATATGAAACTGACGCAGACGAGTCCATTGTTCGTCGTTCGGGAGAACCTCGGCCGCGGGCGCCGGGCGCGTAGGGATGCGGTGCGGCGCGCGCTGCCAGGATGGCGCTGACGACTGCTCGAGCGCGAAACCGACGTTTTCCCTTGTAGTGCTAGGCAGGGCGCCCGCAGATTCTAGCGTGCTGGCCATGCCCTTTAGACAGCAAAACGGTCAAGCGCCCCGTCGAGTGCTCGTAGCTTGGCGTCGATGGATGTGCCGATGCCGGCGCTCGTTAGGTGGTCGTAGCAGGGGCGCGTTTCGTCTTGAAAAAGCAGACCGATGGGAATTCCGGCCTCTGCCATACTGCGAGCGGCCGCCAGATTGGAGGGATCATGGACTTGCTGGTTGGGGAATCGATCGGCGGCACTACCGTCGATGCCAATACCCTGGGGATGGGTAAGCAATGAGAGTTTTTCCGGATTGCGCTGCAATTCGTCGAAGGCGTGATCATTCATGGCGGGACAACGTTGCAAGATGCGCACGAAAGAAAGCCCCCGATGTTTAAACGCGGCGTGCAGGGTGGCATGTAAATGCATTGGGTGCCAGTCGATCGTCTGCGCCACGAACGAGACATTGCTGATGGCTAACGTCACGCTAAGGGGATTCTGCGGCGGTAGGGGGTTGCCCAGAGGATGGGTATTGGTCTTTAAACCCGCCGGACTGGTAGGGGAAGTCTGCTTCTTAGTCAGACCGTAGATATTATTGTCAAACACCATGACGGTGATGTCCATGTTATAGCGGACCGCATGGATCCAATGACCTGCCCCGATTGAGAAGCAGTCGCCATCGCCGGTTGCAACCCATACATGCAGGTCCGGTCGTCGGGCCTTTATGCCACAGGCAAGCGGCAGGGCGCGTCCGTGAAGGCCATGAAAACCGTAAGTGGCCATATAGTGAGGAAAGCGGCTGGCGCAACCGATCCCAGAAACCGCGACGGTGCGCTCGGGCGGAAGCTGTTCATCGCGGCAGATGCGCTGTACGGCCGTCAGTACCGCATGATCTCCACACCCTGGGCACCACCGGGCATCAGCGCCAGTGTAGGATTCGAGCGTGAAATAGCGCTGAGTGACTTCGAGCGACCAGTCGGCCTTTAAACCGAACACGCGAGTTCTCCTCTTTCAAGGCCGAAGCGCCGCCTAATTTCTTGGTAGATGGCGCCCGGCTGCAGGGGTTGGCCCCGCGCTTGAGACCAACAATCAATGTCAAACAGCAGCTGTGCCCGTAATAACCAGGCCAATTGGCCGTACCGGCGCGAAGCCTCGGCATTGCGCGGACTATTCGCGGCATCGCTGTAGTTGATCTCAACGGTGACAATGTCGCGAAAACGCGAAAATATCTGTTTCAGCCCGGGCTCTAACGGCGAAAGGAAGCGCAGATGCACCGACGAGACGGCAAGCCCGTCTGCCCGCGCCCGATCCACCGCTTCCTCGATCGCACCGAGGGTCGACCCCCATCCAACAACCAGCAGATCCCCCTTTTCCTGCCCATGTACTGCCGGCGGTTTCAGGGTCTGTTGCAAGGTGGCGAGCTTGCGGCTTCGCATGGTCAGCCCCCATTCGTTGGCATCGGGCTCATAAGCCACTTTCGCGCCGCTGGTATGGGCAAGTCCCGTCGCCACATACTCGCCACCCCGTTGTCCGGGAACGGGGCGCGGCGACAGGCCTGTCTTTTCATCCCAATCGTAGGCAGAAACGCCACGTTGCCAGGGCGCTTGGTCGATTGGAAGGCCAAGCCACTGCGGGCGCAGTTTCGGGCGGGGGAACGGCTGCACGCCGGTAGCCAGATTGGCGTCGGTGAGCAGAATAACGGGGATCCGGAAGGTCTCGGCCAGCTGGCGGGCAGCAATCAGGAGATGGAAGCATTCCTCGATGGTTGCTGCTGCCAACACCACCTTCGGCGCATCTCCGGGGGCCCCGAACAGCGCCGCTAACAGGTCGCCCTGCTCCACCTTGGTGGGCAATCCCGTCGCCGGGCCGCCGCGCTGCACCGAAACAATGACCAACGGGATCTCTGCCATGACCGCCAGGCCGATCGATTCCATCTTAAGGGCTAATCCCGGACCCGAGGTGATGGTGCAGGCTGTCTTGCCGGAAAAAGAGCTCCCGATGGCGAAATTGATGGCCGCGATCTCGTCTTCTGCCTGGTGGACGAACCCGCCCACGTCGTGAAAGATCTCGGAGAGATAGTGGGAGGCAGAGGTTGCGGGCGTAATGGGGTACATCGCCACCAGTTCCATACCGGAGGCCATTACGCCGAGCGCCAGCGCTTGATTGCCGTTCATCACCACGAGGGGTGTGCGTTGAGGGCGGGCCGGCACATCGTAGTGCATCGTTAAATGCGCCTGGGCAAAAGCAAATCCGGCTTCGATGAGCTGCCGATTAAGCGCGCGAACTTCCTCACTTTTTCTAGCGAATGCGCAGGCGACTTCGGCGAGCGCTTTGTCCAGATTGCGGTTATAAATCCAGCACAGTATGCCGAGCACGAACATGTTCTTGCCCAGCCGGGGACTGGCTGTGACGCTGCGACAGCCCTCTTCGATCGGCAGCTCGTGGACCACGAGACCCCGGCTACGGAAATACGCAACGGCCGTCTGGTACTGTTCCACGATTTCCGGGGAGGCATCCTTACCCCACTTGTTCTCCAATAGCACCGCGGTGCCTTGCTTATAGGCGCCGCTGTCGATGCGGCCGTACAGCACCTGTTCGTTTAGAGCGACCACGACATTGGCGGCATCGCCCATGTTGCTGATGAGATTCGAACCGAAGCGGATGCGGATGCCACTGGCACCCGCCCGTGATCTGGCGGGAGGCTTAATCTCGGCTGGAATGATCTCCACCGTCCAAACGCCGTTACCCATCTTGGCACTGATGGCGCCGAAGATTTGCCCGGCCTTCTGCGCGCCCTCTCCGGAATCGCTCACGATCTCGACAATATGCTCATCGATCACCTGCGGCCGTTTCTGCGCACGCTCCCGCTGAACGGTCACACGTGTCGATGGATCGCCGGTTATCGCCCTCAAATAGCGTAGATCCCTTGTCATAGGGGCCTCCTCATTAACAAACGCCAGTGCGTGAACTGGTCTGGCGGCATCGCGTCAAGGTCCACAGCATGCCCGAGAGCGCCATCCGCTTTCTGCCAAGACGACGACAAGATCAAGACACCGGCGCTCTTTGGCTTGCGATGTAACCGGCATGGCGGGTGAAACGTGCATAATTAAGGTGGCTGGCCGTACCGTTATCATGCCGGGTATCGCCATCATGAGCAGCGCGTTCTGCAAACCTTAGAGTTTGTGAATGCCCCGAGCGCGCCTCCCGATTGGGACGTTGGGTGGTGCTAACTTCTCACGTAATCCACTGCAAAGGTCTGCCTGGCCGTGGCGCGCCGTCCATCCTGCTCCGGGACCGCTCGCTCTGGGTTCTTCACAGCCTCTCAGACGATGCGCCGTGCTCTTGGCCACAGCCGGAACGTTCCCAAATCATCGTTAACGCATCCTGCATGCCAACCCGGGAGAATCCAATTAACCGATTGAAATAATTAGGTAACTACAGAACCCATGGAGACAGCGGGAACGCCCTGAACTGCACCTTTTATGTGCGCAGTGCCTGCCATACGCGGCATGACAGTGCGCAGTAGCAAACTATATTAGTCAGGCTTTGGTTGCAGTGCAACATAAAGGCAGGGTGC
>JAGTVB010000260.1 GCA_018224385.1 Gammaproteobacteria bacterium | reverse complement strand
GGAATGCCCAGAGTCTGCAGGATGTATTCACGACGGTCCCTTGAGGCAAGGCCATTGCGTGCCAACCCGGACGAAAAGATGACCATGGCCGACTTTTGGTTCGTTACCTTCGACCTAAAGATTTAGTGTTATTTGAGGAGTACGAAAATGCCCGCGCGCCCTAGCTCGACTGCACTTGTGGCACTTATCGCAGTGGCTGCCACAGCATCCGGCTACGCCCATACCGGCACCCTACAGGTCAGCGGATTCTGGCATGGTCTGAGCCACCCCTTTACCGGCGTGGACCACCTGCTTGCCATGCTGGCGGTGGGTATCTGGGCGGTTCAGCTCGGCAGGCGAGCGGTTTGGCTGGTTCCTGTCACGTTCGTCAGCGTCATGTCGGTCAGTGGACTCGCCACCATGGGCCGTATCGCCCCGCCCCTGATCGAGCCAGCTATCGTGCTCTCGGTATTGCTGCTCGGGATACTCATCATGGCCGTGATCCGCGTGCCGCTGGCCGCCGGTGCCGCACTGGTCGGGGTCTTTGCCGTCTTTCACGGGGCGGCCCATGGGATGGAAGTCCCGGTGGCCATCTCGGGCGCTGCTTATGCCCTGGGATTTACCGCCGCCACCGCCTTGCTGCACGTGTGCGGCCTCGGGCTCGGCGGTCTCCTGGCACGGCTCGATAGGCTGGATCTGGTGCGCTATCTCGGCGGTGCGGTGACCCTGGGAGGCGCTTACTTGGCACTGGCCTAGAAGCGGCTGGAAAACTCAATGCACTGGGCATCGCGGTGTTGTGCGGCGGGTAGGGCACGGCTCTATGTTCTTGCCCCTACTGCGGGGCTGTTCAAGCCGGCGAGCCCGACTGTTCGGCCGGCAGGATGAGCAGACATGAAAGCACTCGTTGCATTGGGCACGCTGCTCATCATCGTGCAGCTTGCCGTGCTGATTGTGTTACACCGGCGACGGCAACGGTTTCGACAGGAGCGGGAAAAATTTCTGGCGGAATTGGATGATTTGGAAAACAAGCGCACCCCATCGACGCGCAACGAGTAACAGGAGGTTTGGCGGGAGATCGGGTAAAAAAACCGAAGCGAGCGGCGCAACGGCAATACGGACCACGCGAGCGACGAGACCGATCGGCGCAGAGGCGAGCACCATACCAACAACCGTATCGCCAGGCCCAGCCGTTGCTAAGCTCGCTTCCGAGGCGCCCCTCGCGGCGCTCAAAAAACACCGGCCGCGACAAAATCGCCGCCGGCCGTGGACTTTTCCGAAGAGACCAGGGTGTCAGACAGGGAGCTGGCTATTTCTTTAGCTTTTCCATCATGTTCCTGGTCTCCTCGAGGCTCGCCATGACGCGCTGATTGATGGTCGTCACCGCCTCGGTATTCGACTTTACCGTCATCTCCGCCACCTCGCGCATGTTGTCGAGCATTTTTTCGAGGACCTGGCGGAGGATCTCGCCCTGCTTAGCCGCTACTTTCTTGGGATCGCTCTCCGAGCCAAGTCCCTTGAGGGTGCTTGAAGCCTCTTCCATGGTCTGCTGCAGGATCTCCCCTTGCCGGCTCATGATCATTTGGGCGTTTTCCAGAACGCGCTTGTTTGCAGCGGCCAAAGCATCCACGCTTGCCCGCGTGCTTTCCAGCAATGCCTGGCCACCGGGCAGCTGGTATTGGCTGAAGGTCTTGGTCAGCTGCTCCATCAACTGAGTGGGATAGAGCTCGGCCATGGTCTTAGCCAGCTCCCCGAACGGCATGGTGGTGGGTTTGGGGTCGCCGCTCTGAGGAATTTCGGACTCGAATTTCTCAACCATAATAATCGTCTCCCCCGTAACTGGAGTCGCACGGTAGCCGAAGGCTTCCTAGCGCCAACGGCTCCGTAGTTTCGGAACGAGCTTCGGGCATCATCGGTGGAGCGCGCCCGTCGAAACCGTTTTAGGCCACCTCGAGATGACACGGCGCGTTGCTCGGTCGTGGCGCGTTTGCTCCGGGCTGCGGCGGCCTTTTCGTCCGCGTCGGCGGGCCGCTGTGGGGCCTTTCCCCGTGACGGACAGGCCTTCGCCAGTCGCCTGCCCTAAAGATCGCCAAGCACTGCCTCACTGAAGTGCTATCGAGGGTGCGTTCGACCGGTGATGCCCAATGGCTTGTGAGGTCTGAATCGGTAAGCGTTCGCATGGGCAAGGTGATGTTCATGCAAAGCGTAGACGATGTCCAGTGCAACATAAGGGACCTAATCCCTGCAGCCGCAGCACCATCGGCAGTGTTTTCCACCGCGAGTCATGCGCGCTAGCGGTTTTACGCAAGCCGTAAAGGGGCCTCTAAGCCCCTCCGAGACCGGTTCTAAAAGGCGGATCCGCCTCGCGCCCGCTAGACATCGGCTCGCGCCGGTACCGCCGCGCTGCGGGTCACGCCGGCTTGCTTGTCGTAGTAAATGGCCTCGTCCAACGCACCCTCGCTCTTGGCGACCAGGCAAGTCACCATGCAATCACCCATCACGTTGGTGGCGGTGCGCAGCATGTCGAGCAGCCGATCGACGCCGATGATCAGCGCAATCCCTTCAACCGGAAGTCCAACCTGCCCTAACACCATGGCCAGCATGATCAGGCCGACTCCCGGAACGCCCGCGGTGCCGATGGAGGCCAGGGTCGCGGTGAGAATGACGGTGAGGTAATCCGCCAGGCTGAGGTCGACGCTGTACACTTGCGCAATGAACACGGTGGCGACCCCCTGCATGATGGCGGTGCCGTCCATGTTGATGGTCGCCCCCAGCGGCACCGTGAAGGCAGCCACAGAGTTGCTCACGCCGAGCCGCTCCTCGGTGGCCTTGAGGGTCACGGGAATCGTCGCATTGCTGCTCGCGGTGCTGAACGCGAACGCCAGCACTGATCGAAGCTTGGCATAAAACACCCTGGGATCGAGTCGACCGAGGAGGTAAAGCACGGCGCTGTAGGTGCCTAAGCTGTGCACCAGCAACGCCCCGATGACCACCAGGAAGTAGCCCAGCAAAGGCGACAGGACATCGGCGCCCTGAGTCGCAAAAGTCTTGGCGATCAGCGCAAACACACCGATTGGGGCGAGCTTCATGACCAGATCCACCATGCGCATGATGACGGCATTCAAGTCATTGAAAAAATTGAGCACATGGCGGCCCCCCTCCCCTGCGGCGGAAACCGCCACGCCAAACAACAGAGCAAAGACGATCACCTGCAGCATTGAGCCACTCGCCATCGCGGCCACCGGATTGCTCGGCACCAAATCGATAAGCACCTGTTCCAAGGCTGGCGGGGCCTTGAGCTCAATCTCAGCCATCGGTGCGGTGCTCTGGAAACCCTCTCCCGGTGCGGTCAGGACGGCCAGCGACAAGGCGATGCTGATGGCAACGGCGGTGGTGGCGAGATAGAAAAGGACGGCCTTTCCGCCGACGCGCCCGAGGGTGCGCAGATCGCCAAGGGCGGTAACGCCACCCACCAGCGAGACAAACACCAGCGGCACCACCATCATCTTCAGCGCCGAGACGAACATTGCGCCGACAACCTCAAACACGCCGTCTACGATGGCGCTCTGCACGAATGCAATGTCAGCCGCCGTGAGGTGGATCAGCACCCCCAGCGCGGCGCCCGCCACCATAGCCATCAGGATCTGCGTTGTCAGGGTCATGGTTGCTGCTGTCCTCTAGCGCGGATCATACCTGCCCTGCCCCTGGCGTTATCCGCCTTTGGTTTCCCATCAAGCGCGCCCATGCGCCATCTCCCTCGCGCCAAAAATACACTGCTCCACTTTCGCCGGATCTGACCCTAGAATGAGCGGCTCGCGCGCAGAACGCAGGCAGCGCCGCCGCGCCGAAAGCTAGCAAACAGATAGGCGGTGCGCGAGCACCACCCAACGCCGCGAGCGGGAGACGCCATCGGTTTCGTCACGACCTCTGGGAGCCAGCAACCGCTATGATCGATCACCAGCAACCCGTTCGCGCCAGCGAAAGCCTACAACATTTTCTGCAGGCTCCGTTGGAAAAACTCCTGCAAGGAGCGACGCGGGATGATCCCGCCCACGCGGCCATCAGATTGTTCCACCACGTGGCCGCGACCGTGCCGGCCTATCGCGCGTTTCTCGCCGAGCACCACATCGAGCCTGCTCGCCTGCAGACGCCGGCGGATTTTGGCCGCTTGCCGCTCACCACCAAAGCGAACTACGTGCAACGCCATCCGCTAGCGCACTTGTGCCGCGGCGGCCGGATGGAGCGCTGCGATATGGTCTCCGTTTCTTCCGGATCCACCGGCCACCCAACCTTTTGGCCACGCTTCGTCAGCGATGAGCTGACGATTGCGGTGCGTTTCGAGCAGATCTTCCACGACAGCTTCCATGCCGATCAATGCCGTACGCTGGCCATCGTCTGCTTCGCGCTGGGCACCTGGGTAGGCGGCATGTTTACCGCCACGTGCTGCCGGTACGTGGCCGCCAAAGGCTATCCCATCACGGTGATTACGCCCGGCAACAACCGCGCAGAGATCGGGCGGGTAGTCCGCGAGCTGGCACCCGAGTTTGAGCAAACGGTGCTGCTAGGATACCCGCCCTTCCTGAAAGACGTCATCGACGGCGGCATCGCGCAGGGCATCGATTGGTCACCACTGAACATCAAATTGGTGACCGCGGGCGAAGTGTTCAGCGAGGAATGGCGCGGGCTTGTCTGCCAGCGCGCCGGCGCCACCAACCCATGCCACGACACCGCCTCGCTGTACGGCACCGCCGATGCCGGGGTGCTCGGTAACGAGACGCCGCTGAGCATTCATATCCGGCAATTTCTCGCCGCAACGCCCGACGCGGCTCGCCAACTGTTCGGCGAGTCCCGATTGCCGACCCTGGTCCAGTATGACCCGTTCGCCCGCTACTTCGAGACCCAGCCGGCAACGGACGGCAACCGCCAAACGCTGCTGTTTACTGGAAACAACGGTGTGCCGCTCATCCGCTACCATATCGCCGACGAGGGCGGCCTCATCGATTACCCTCAAATGCTGCGGTTGCTTGCCGACTGGGGATTCGATCCCCTGAGTGCCTTCAAGAACCACGGCGCGCGTGGCGTTCGCGAGCTCCCGTTCGTATTCGTGTTCGGTCGCTCGAACTTCACCGTCTCATACTTCGGCGCCAACGTCTATCCGGAGAATATCAGTGTTGGACTGGAACAGCCCGGCGTACGTGAATGGGTCACCGGTAAATTTGTCCTGCAAAGCAAAGAAGCCATGCATGAGACGGCACACCTGGCCATCGCGGTTGAGCTCGCCCCGGGCGTGGAAGCCGACAACGCCAAGCGAGACCTCATTGCGGATTCGATCCTCACCCACTTGCTACGCCTCAACAGCGAGTTTGCCAACTACGCGCCCGCCCACTATCAGCGCCCGCAGGTCACATTGCATACCACAGGCGATTCGCAGTGGTTTCCGGTCGGCGTCAAGCACCGTTACACACGCCGCTAAGCGGCTTTTTTAAAGGCTGTCGCAAGAACCGCGCGCGAAAGGACGCCCGTCACGACGCTCAGTGATTCCCCATCCATGCAAACCAACGACACAACCGACACCGCCCGGCGGCGCGAGAAATTAGCCGCCGTCTACCGCGCCCTGCCACCACTGGGACAAGAGATTGCCCAGCTTTTTTCGGTGGTGTACCAGCCGGTCAGCAGAACGGCTTTCTTGAGTTGCTGCGGCAAGGCCGGGATACGCGACCTGGACGGCAAGGCTTTGGTCAACAAAACCCTGAAGCCGCATCTGGACAAGTTGTTGGCCAAAGAAGTGCTGATTCAGGAACCGGCCCAGGGTCCGCAATGTCACCCACTGCTGGCAGAGATCGCCACCCGCGATGCGGTGCGAGCAGGGCGCTTTCAAGCGATGGTCGAGGCGGTGGAAGCGATCCTGCCTGTTTATAAGCCTTGGAAACACGGACCGCGATATTTCGCCAATAGCCAGCAGTTTCTGCGGGAAGTGCGCATCGGGATCTACAATCACGATCTCGAATTCATCAATCAGCAGTTCAACGACTATCAACAGCACGGCTATCGGCGCGAGCCAATTACTCTCGACGACGTCGCGCAACAGGTGTTCAACAACCCCTTCGACAAAGACTGGTTTCGCGCCGCGCCCCCCGAGATCCACGAGGGTGTGCTGGCCGCGCTATTGATTCATGCGGCGCTGCGCCTGGAGCCGGTTGACGAGATCTTCTCTGTTCTGGAAGAAGACTGCTTGGGCGCGGCGCAACGCTGCACCGGGCCGCTACCGCTGATTTTGACCGAACAGCTCATCTTCCGAGGCAGATTCCGGGAGGCAGAAGAGAGTTTGCAGCACATACCCAACGAATACCGTATCGGTGCGGCCTCCTTCCGAGGGTGGCTCGCGTTGTTACACGGTGACCACGAGACAGCGATCGAGCGCTATTCCGCCGCGCTTGATGCCCTCAGAAAAGCATCCCGAAAGCGCAAGGCCTATCTGAACGGTATCGCCGGCCTGTTCTTTATCCTGGCGCTGCTCAAAGCACGTTCACCGGAGGGTCTGCGAGCCGCGGAGGATCATGCAGGCTTCATGGCAAGGCAGTCGAAGCACTGGCTGGCACCGATTTATTCCATGCTGCACAAGGTCGTGCAGGTGCAACAGGGCGACCTGTCCAAAAAGGACGAGTTGCTGGGCCATACCGGCCTCTTCAAAGACGCCGATGGATTGCGCACCGTGATGGCAGCGCTGTGTGTTTACTGGGTCGACCCTGAACGGGCGAAAAAACGGTTGCCGCCGATTCTCAAGCCGTTCCATGAAAGAGCCCGAAACGCCGGCTACCACTGGTATGCCCTGGAAGCGGCCGAGCTGCTGGCAAGGCTTGAGCGCCACAGTCCCTATGGGGAGGTTGCGGCGACCGGGCGCGCCGAAAGCGGTCTGCACAGCATGGTCGATGCCATTACGCCCCAAACCCCCTGGGAGCTTTCCTTAAATGCCCTGGCCAACCTGAGCCAGCAAGCCGATGAACAGGCGAAGACCCCGGCAAGACAGCGTCTCGCTTGGTTTATTAGCCTGCATCACAACGGCTGGTCGCTGCAGCCGCGGGAACAGAAAATCAATGCCAAAGGCACATGGAGCAAAGGGCGTCACGTGGCCCTTGCCCGGCTTAGCAAACAGCCGCAAGAGTTCCCCTATCTCACGGCTCAGGACTTACGCGCCTGTGCCCATATCCGGGGATATGCCGCCGGCTATTATGGACAAACTCAGTATGAATTCAGCGACAAGGCCATCACCGCTTTAATCGGACATCCGCTGGTGTTTCGCGACGACGCACCGGCGGTTCGGGTGGATGTCGTCAAGGCAGCACCCGAGGTGCGGGTCAAGAAGCACGGCAAGGATCACCTGTACCTGCAGTTTCTCCCCCAGCCACAGGAAGGCGAAGACATCCTCGTCGTGCAAGAGACGCCGATGCGCGTGAGCGTGATCGAAATGACCCCGCAGCAACGGCGCATCGCCGAGATTATCGGCAAGCGAAATCGGCTGGAGGTGCCAGCCAGCGCCAAGGAACGCGTGCTGGCCGTGATCAACGCAGTTTCCGGGATCGTTACCGTCCATTCCGACATCGGGGCCGACGTGCAAAGTGCTGCGGAGGTGGCCGCCGAGGCGCGGCCGCGCATCCAGCTATGGCCTGCCGGGGAGGGGCTGAGAGTAATGATTCTTGTCCGTCCCTTCCCGCAGGGTGGGCCTCATTACCGGCCCGCAATGGGCGGCGCCACGGTGATTGCGGACATCAATGGCAAACGCCTGAAGACCATGAGAGATCTCCCGGAAGAACGGCGCCTGGCCCAGGCGGCCGTGTCCGCCTGTCCGACCCTGCTGCGTCTGGGAGAGACCGACGGCGAATGGCTGGTGGACGATCCGCAGGATTGCCTGCAACTACTGCTGGAACTGCAGGCACTCGGTGAGGCCGTCGTGCTGGAGTGGCCCGAGGGCGAAACATTCCGTGTCAGCCATCATGCAAGCTTCGAGCAGCTCCAGCTGAGCATCAAGCGTGAGCGCGACTGGTTTGCCGCCAGCGGTCAGTTGAGGTTAGATGATAAGCGGGTGCTGGACATGCAGCACCTCCTGGAGCTGGTCCAGCAGACGCCGGGCCGCTTTATCCGCCTCGACGACGGGCAGTTTTTGGCGCTGACGGAGGAGTTTCGCCGGCGGCTCGATGAACTGCAGACATTTTCGGAAAAGCACGGCAAAGGAATACGCATCCATCCGCTGGCCGCGCTGGCGCTAGAGGATCTGGTGGATGCGGTCGGCGACCTGCAAGCCGACGCTCATTGGCAGACGCACGTCGCGCGTCTGCACGAGATGCAGCGCCTGCAACCCACCTTACCCAGCACCCTGCAGGCGGATCTTCGGGACTATCAAATCGATGGCTTCAACTGGCTAAGCCGGCTTGCCCACTGGGGCGTGGGTGCGTGTCTGGCAGACGATATGGGCCTCGGAAAAACACTGCAAGCCCTGGCGGTAATCCTCACTCGAGCACCGGCTGGCGCAACGCTTATCGTGGCGCCGACCTCCGTCTGCATGAACTGGGAGAGTGAAGCCCACCGTTTTGCCCCCACCCTGAACACCATCCAATTCGGCCCTGGGGATCGCCGCAACATGCTGGATAACCTGCAGCCCTTTGACATGGTGATCTGCAGCTATGGCCTTCTGCAGCAGCAGGAAGCGGCGGCGCTGCTGGCGCAGGTGAACTGGCAAACCATCGTGCTCGATGAAGCGCAGGCCATCAAGAACGTCGCCACCAGGCGATCGCAGGCCGCGATGAATCTGCTGGGGCAGTTCAAGCTTTTAACCACCGGCACTCCCATCGAAAACCACCTGGGAGAGCTGTGGAATCTGTTTCGCTTTATCAACCCGGGGCTGCTCGGCTCGCTGGAACGCTTCAACGAACGCTTCGCTGTTCCCATCGAACGCTATCGAGACGCCCACGCTCGCCACAAGCTGAAAACGCTTATTCAGCCCTTCCTGCTGCGACGCACCAAGAATCAGGTCCTGGAGCAGTTGCCCTCGCGCACCGAGATCGTGCTGCACGTGGATCTCAGCCCATCGGAGATGGCGTTTTACGAGGCGCTGCGCCGCCAGGCCGTTGCCAAGCTTGCTGCAATGGAGGCATCCAAGGGACAGCAGCATCTGCAAATTCTTGCGGAGATCAT
>JAGTVB010000259.1 GCA_018224385.1 Gammaproteobacteria bacterium | reverse complement strand
GGCCTGGCCGCGGCACGCGAGGCCCTCGGCGCGGCGGGGGTCGAGGCCGGCGATATCGAACTGGTCATCGTCGCCTGCTCCAACCTGGAGCGGCCCTACCCGGCCGTCGCGGTGGAGCTCCAGGACGCCCTCGGTGCGGGCGGCTATGCCTTCGACATGAACGTCGCCTGCAGCTCGGCGACCTTCGCCATCGAGACCGCCGCCAACGCCATCCGCGCCGGGAGCGTCAAGCGTGCGCTGGTGGTCGACCCGGAGATCTGCTCGGCGCACCTCAACTTCCGGGACCGTGACAGCCATTTCATCTTCGGCGATGCCTGTACCGCCATCGTGCTGGAGAGTGAGGAGGTGGCTCGGGCCGAGGAGCGCTTCGAGATCCTCGGCACGCGCCTGGTAACGCGCTTCTCCAATGCCATCCGCAACAACGCCGGCTTCCTCAACCGGGTCACCGACAGCGACCCGCAGGCCGTCGACAAGCTCTTCGTCCAGGAGGGCCGGCGGGTCTTCAAGGAGGTCTGCCCCCTGGTGGCGGCGCTGATCACCGACCATCTGGCGAGTCTCGAACTCACCGGCGGCGACCTGTCACGGCTCTGGCTGCATCAGGCCAACCGCCATATGAACGACCTCATCGCCCGGCGCGTGCTGGGTCATGACCCGAGTCCCGAACAGGCGCCGATCATCCTCGATCGCTACGCCAACACCAGCTCGGCGGGCTCGATCATCGCCTTCCACCTGCACCGGGGTGACCTGCCGGGTGGCGCGCTCGGGGTGGTCTGTTCCTTCGGCGCGGGATACAGTGCCGGCAGCGTGGTAGTACGTCGCCAATGAGCGTCATGACAGGGAACCGCTGGGAGGCGAGCAAGCCGATGAGACAGGGGCTGACGAGATGGGTCGGGCGGGGTGGACTGGTGGTGTCACTGCTGGCAACTGCGGGCTGTGCCACCAGCGGCGAGATGCGGGAGCGCCATCCCGACGACCCCTGGGAGGGCTTCAACCGCAAGGTCTTTGCCTTCAACGACGTGGTCGACCGCTACGCGCTCAAGCCGGTGGCCCGGGGCTACCGCTTCATCACCCCGGATCCGGTGGAGACCGGCGTGGGCAACTTCTTCTCCAACCTGGGAGAGCCGCGCACCGCGCTCAACAGCCTGCTGCAGGGCAAGGGCACTAACGCCAGCGTGGCCACCGGTCGCTTCCTGATCAACAGCACCGTCGGCATCGGTGGCCTGTTCGACGTTGCCTCGCGAATGGAGGTCACCGGCCGCGAGGAGGACTTCGGCCAGACGCTGGCTGTCTGGGGCGTGGGCGAGGGGGCCTACCTGGTACTGCCGCTGCTCGGCCCGAGCACGGTGCGTGATACTGCCGGGCTGCCGGCGGACATGGTCACCTATCCGACCACCTACGTGGAGGATGACGAGGTGCGCATGGGCCTTACTGCCCTGAGGGTGATCGACGCCCGGGCCGGACTGCTCGACCAGGAGGAGCTGATCCGCGGTGACCGCTATAGTTTCATCCGCGATACCTGGCTGCAGCAGCGCCGCTTCGAGGTCAGCGATGGCGAGCAGGGCGAGGATCCCTTCGCCAGCGAGGAGTTCGACTTCGATGATGCGGACTTCGATGACGCCTTCGCCGATTGAGGCCATGACAGCATGCCACCAGCCAAGCAACTGATCGGGGTGATCGACGTGCCGGGGCCGGAGCGCGATGCCCTGGCCGAGACCATCGCTCGTGATGGCCTGGCGGTGTATGCCGCCGACAGCATCGAGGGCCTTCCCCCCGAAACTGCCCTCATCGTGGCCCATGCTCGGGCGGTGCCCAGCGGCGAGTGGATACGGCTCGCCGAACAGCTGCCCACCCTGGTGGTCAGCGACGAACGTCAGGATGCCGACCTGCTCCGCGCGGTCGATGCGGGCCTGGTGGACTACATCATCGAACCGCTGCGCCATGGTTCCTTGCTGCGGCGCATGATCGGCAAGGCCATCGAGGTGCATCGCCTGGCGGCCGAGCGTGAACATGACCGCGCTCGCCTGGCCCAGCTCAACGAGGATCTCGAGGAGCTCAACGAGAGCCTCGAGACCCACCTGGCGATGCTGCGACTCGACCAGCAGGCCGGCGGGCAGATCCAGCGCAAGCTGCTGCCGCCGCGGCCGCAGACCCTGAATGACGCCACCTTCGACTACTGGCTGGCGCCCTCGCTCTACCTGTCCGGGGACTTCCTCGATTTCCAGGCCTTCAGCGAGCGCTACAGCCTGTTCTACTTTGCCGATGTCTCGGGACACGGGGCCTCCTCGGCCTTCGTCACCGTGCTGCTGAAGTATCTCTCCAATCACTGGCAGCACGAATGGGATGGCGAGCATCCCGAGGCGCTGGCGCCGCGCTGGCTGGCGGCAATCAACCGCGAATTGCTGGATGCCGGCATCGGCAAGCATGCGACCCTGTTTGTCGGGGTCATTGACCATCAACGTCGTTATCTCCACTATTCGCTGGGCGCTCAGCTGCCCATGCCCCTGCTGGTGACCGATGGCAAGATCACTCCGCTGCCCGGCGAGGGCATGCCGGTCGGCCTCTTCCCCGGGGTCGACTACCCGAGGCTGGGCTGTGAGCTGCCGGAGAACTTCCGGCTGTGGCTGTGTTCGGATGGGATACTGGAGTGTCTGCCAGGCGACACGCTAGATCTGCGGCTCAGGGAACTCGAGCGGCGGGTCCTGGCCAGCGAGACGCTGGAGGACCTACGTGGCAGCCTTGCACTGGGGGCACTGGCGGACGATGATGAAAGCGTCGCCGAGAGCGGCCCAGGGCACGAGGAACTGCCAGACGACCTGACGATCATGATGGTGAGCGGATTTGGCAATGATAAACCATGAGGGCCGTCTCAAGGCGGCGTTCGATTCCGGGGTCTTCGTCCTCAAGCTCTGCGGGGACGTGCGTCTGACGCTCTGCGCCACCCTGGACCGTCAGGCCCGGCAACTGGCCGAGACACCGGGCCTCGAGACGCTGATCATCGACCTGCGCGACACCACCAACGTGGATTCCACCGCCCTGGGCTTTCTCGCCAAGGTGGCGATGGCGGTGCAGGGTCGTGTCACCGAGCGACCGACCATCATCGCCGACAATCCCGATGTTCGGCGGATGCTCGACGTCATGGGGTTCTCGCGCATCTTCACCCTGGTGGAGACGCCGATCACCGAGACCTGCGAGCTTTGCGACCTCCCCGAGATTCCCACCGACGTCGAGGAAACCCGCCAGCGGGTTCTCGAGGCGCACCGTATCCTGATGCGCCTGAACGAGCATAATCGCGAGGAGTTTCAGCCCCTCGTCGAGATGCTCGAGGCCCAGGAGGCCGCCTCGCACGGCCACTGACCGGGGCCTCGCGAGTCCCGGCCGGTCAGCTCTTCCTCAGTTCGCCCAGCAGTGCCTCCAGCTTGCGCTGGTCGGCCATGAACTTGCGGATACCCTCCGCCAGCTTCTCGGTGGCCATGGCATCCTCGTTCATCTCCCAGCGGAACTCGGCCTCGTCCTGGGGCTCGGGGGCAGCCGTCTCGGCATCCAGCGCCGTCAGACGACGCTCCAGCCTGCCGTGGGTGTCGGACAGCTCCTCCAGCAGCTTGGGCGAGATGGTCAGGCGATCGCAGCCGGCCAGGCCGATGATCTCGCCGGCGTTGCGAAAGCTCGCGCCCATCACGATGGTGTCGTAGCCATGCCCCTTGAAGTGCTCGTAGATGCGCTTGACGGACTTCACGCCCGGGTCGTTGTCACCGCTGAAGTCGGCATCGGGCTCATTCGCCTTGTGCCAGTCGAGAATCCGGCCGACGAACGGCGAGACCAGGGTGACCCCGGCATCCGCGCAGGCCCGCGCCTGGGCGAAGCTGAACAGCAGGGTGAGGTTGGTGTGGATGCCTTCGCGCTCGAGGATCTGGGCGGCACGGATGCCCTCCCAGGTGGCGGCTACCTTGATCAGGATGCGCTCGGGACCGACGCCGTGACGCGCGTAACGCTCGATCAGCGAGCGGGCCCGCGCCAGGGTGGCATCGGTATCGAAGGAGAGGCGGGCGCTGACCTCGGTGGAGACATAGCCCGGTATCAGGGCGCTGACTTCGCTGCCGATCTCCACCGCCACCGCGTCCAGGGCATCGTCGATGTCGGTGGCATGGCGGGCGATCTCGGCCAGCCGCGCGCGGCGCGCCTCCTGCTGAGCCGCCTGGAGGATCAGGGACGGGTTGGTGGTGGCATCGGTAGGCTCGAAGCGGCGAATCGCCTCGAGATCACCGGTGTCGGCGACCACGGTAGTCATGGTCTTGAGTTGTGAGAGCAGGTCATCTGCCATGGCGGGATCCCTCCGGTTGTCATCGGGTCACTCTAGCAAGGCAGGGTGGCCGAATATAGACGGCCGAGGCAGGGAGCGGTGTTTCGGGTATCATTAGCCCTCTATCTGTTTGACCGGTCCTGCCATGGAGGCGCCTTGACCCTGAGTTCCCGACGCGTGGCGCTGCTGGTGGCCGCCAACACGGCCCTGGCGCCCTTCGCCATCGATGCCTACCTGCCGGCCATGTCGGCCATTGCCGGGCATATCGGCGCCAGTATCCATCACACGGAGCTGTCGCTCTCCACCTTCCTGGCCGGCTTCGCGCTGGGCCAGCTGGTGTTCGGCCCGGTGTCCGATCGGGTGGGGCGCAAGCCGGTGTTGCTGGGGGGGCTGGTGGTCTTCCTGCTGGCCAGCCTGGTGATCACCACGGTGGACTCCCTGGGTGAACTGCTGGGCTGGCGCTTCGTCCAGGCGCTGGGCGGTGGCGCCACGGTGGTCAATTCGGCGGCTATCGTGCGCGACTGTTTCAAGGGCCGGGAAGCCGCCAAGGTGATGTCGACCATGGCCATCATCATGCTCATGGCGCCACTGGTGGCACCGGTGGTGGGCAGCGGGCTGCTCTATCTCGCCGACTGGTGGCTGATCTTCGTGTTTCTTGCCGGCTACGCCGGTTTCCTGATGTGGCTGCTGGCTACCCGGCTGCCCGAGACGCGGCCGCCCGGTCGGTCCGCGGCAACGCCGGCCAGGGTGCTGGCCAACTACGCCAGCGTGCTTCGCGATCGTCGGGCCATGGGCTTCATTGCCGCCGCCTCGCTGTCGTTTGCCGGGCTGTTTGCCTTCGTCACCGCCTCGCCGTTTCTCTATCTCGAGCACTTCGACCTGACGCCGTCGCTCTATCCCCTGGTGTTCGGCGTCAACGTGGTGGCCATGGTGGCCGCCAACCGCCTCAACATCCGCCTGCTGAGATGGCGCACGCCCCTGCAGAACCTGCGCCTGGGCCTGGGTATCCAGCTGGGCGCCGCCACCGGACTGGCCTTCATGGTGGCCAGCGGCCTGGAGTCGCTTTACACCATGGTGCCGCTGATCATGCTGTTCGCCGGCACCATCGGCCTGATCGCCCCCAACGCCATCACCTCGCTGCTAGACCGCTTTCATCACATGAGCGCCACCGCGGCGGCCCTGCAGGGCAGCCTGCAGTTCTCCTGCGGCGCCCTGGCCGGGGTACTGGTAGGGGCCTTCGAGATCGATAGCGCCTGGCCGATGGTGGGCACCATGCTCGGCGCCTCCCTCGCGGCCAACCTCGGCATTCGCGTGCTGGCGGGTCGCGCCATGCGGTCGTGTCAGGACGCTGCGTAGTCGCGTAATAAATTTCATGGCTTGTCACAAAGGTGTCATTGCCACCGGGGCAAGATGTGAAGCGCGGAGGCCGCTCACTGTGGTCAGCCAGAAATTTGAAAACATGACCATGCTGAGACGGAATTGTCATGAAGCTGTCATCTAGCTGAGGCAAGGTGTGAGACACGACTGTTGCATGCCGTGCCTTAGCGGGAGGCTGCTCCAAGACCCGCAAACCTAAATGCGCTTCACGCAATTGGAGAGAAGCATGAAAAAACATCTTATGTTCGGTGCCGTTCTTGCTGGCTCGCTGGTGGCTCAGAACGCTGCCGCCGTTGATACTGTCCAGGTCGATGGCTCTAGCACCGTCTTCCCGATTTCCGAGGCGATGGCTGAAGAATTTGGCAATGCCAATCGTGGCGAGATCCGCGTGACCGTTGGTCTTTCCGGCACCGGCGGTGGTTTCAAGAAGTTCTGCCGCGGTGAAACCGATATTACCGGTGCTTCCCGCCCGATCCGCCCGGGAGAGCTCGAGGAGTGCAAGAAAAACGGTGTTGAGTTTCTCGAATTGCCGGTCGCCATGGATGCCCTGAGCGTCGTGGTTAACCCCCAAAACGACTGGGTCGACCACCTGACCGTGGAAGAGCTTAAAAAAGTCTGGGAGCCGGAAGCTCAGGGCGAGATCACCAACTGGAGTCAGGTGCGCGATGGCTTCCCGGACCGGCCGCTGAACCTGTTTGGTGCCGGCACCGATTCCGGTACCTATGACTACTTCACCGCCGCCATCGTGGGGGAAGAACACTCCAGTCGTGGTGACTTTACCGCTAGCGAAGATGACAATGTTCTGGTGATG
The DNA here is from genome assembly GCA_018224385.1 of Gammaproteobacteria bacterium. Lineage (GTDB taxonomy): Bacteria > Pseudomonadota > Gammaproteobacteria > HK1 > HK1 > JAGTVB01. Next base: position 5,232 of record JAGTVB010000259.1, on the reverse strand, counting down.
GGTGTGGCCAATGACCAGAACGCGCTGGGCTTCTTCGGTCTCGCCTACTACCTGGAAAACACCGATAAGCTTAAAGCGGTTCCCATTTCCTGGAAAGGCAGCGAGCCGGTAGAACCGAGCAAGCAAACGGCGGGTGACGGGGAATACCAGCCGCTGACCCGTCCGCTTTACTTCTACGCTAACAAGGCTTCCATAGAGGAAAAGGACTACGTTGAAAAGTTCACTGAGTTCCTGTTTCAAGAAGAAAATGCTGAGCTGGTGAGCGAAGTCGGCTATGTGCCTTTGGGCGCGAAAGTCCGTGAAGCGGCGCTGCGTGTCTTGGCTGACCGTGAAGTTGGCACGGCATATGAAGGTTCTGAGGTAGGCGTTGATGTGGTCGAGACACTGAACCGCAAAAAGCACTACTAAGAACTAGCTTTTGGAAAGTCCAGAGCGGAAGCGTCATTGTTTCCGCTCTGGTCATGATAGTTAAGGTTGTTTTTTAACCAATTGGGCGTAAAGACCAATGGCCAACTCCAATCCTGCACGCCCTGAGTCCTCCGGGCTTCAGGTCTCACCGCATTTCCTGCGCAAGCGTGAAATGGTAAATCAGTCTGCTCGCTATGTGCTTATGGCTGCAGCGGCTGTTTCCGTACTTGTCACCATCGGCATCGTGTATGTGCTGCTAAGCGAAGCCCTGGTGTTCTTTGAAGAAGTCTCTGTGTGGGAGTTTGTTTCAGGGACCAGCTGGACGCCGATGTTCTCCGTTCCGACTTTCGGGATCTGGCCGCTGCTGTCGGGCACAATCGTAGTGTCGGGTATCGCCCTGGCGGTGTCCATACCCTTCGGTCTGGTACTCTCGGTCTACCTGAGCGAATATGCACCCGATAATGTGCGGGAAACTGTCAAGCCGATACTGGAGCTTCTTGAGGGTGTTCCGACCGTGGTCTATGGTTATTTTGCTCTACTGCTTGTCACCCCGATGTTGCAGTTGTTTTTACCTGGTTTACCGGGTTTCAACATGTTAGCACCGGGTCTTGTGATGGGGATTATGATATTGCCCTACACCACCTCCCTCAGCGAAGACGCCATGCGGGCGGTACCCAATAGCATGCGTGAAGGTGCATATGCTTTGGGTTATAGCCGTTTTCATACGGCTACCAGAGTGGTTATTCCTGCGGCCATGTCAGGTATTACTGCTGCCTTCATTTTGGCAATGTCTCGGGCAGTAGGAGAGACGATGGTAGTCGCCATCGCCGCAGGCCAGATGCCAAACTTTACTTTTAACCCCATGGAGGGAGCGGCCACCATCACTACCTTTATTGTGCAGGTCAGCTTGGGCGATGTCAGCCATGGCTCCATTGCCTATCTGTCCATCTTTGCGGCCGGTATGGTTCTGTTCCTGCTAACGCTGGTATTCAACCTGATTGGTTTCTTCCTGCGCAAACGCTACCGCCAGGCTTACTGAGGTGACCATGAATACACTCTCTGAGAACGTCCTAAGCGGCATTGACTACGCCTCAATATCTCGAAAGAATCGTTCGCGGGATATCATTTTCGCGTCGCTGGGTATATTCGTCCTGTTTATCGCCATTACCACGTTAGTCGCTTTGTTTTTGGATCTGGCTATGAGGGGGGCGCCACGATTGGCCGACCCTGATTTTTATACGTCGTTTCCGTCGCGAAGGCCCTTGGATGCCGGGATTCTCTCTGCCTGGGTGGGCACGATTATGGTCATGGTGGTTACCGCGGTAGTAGCGGTTCCGCTAGGTGTTGCCGCAGGGTTATACTTAGAGGAATATGCGAAAAAAAATTGGTTTACCGATGTTATTGAGATCAACGTGTCCAACCTGGCAGGCGTTCCCTCCATTGTCTATGGTCTCCTCGCGCTTGGTCTATTCGTGCAGACTTTCGGGATGGGTGAAACAGTTCTGGTTGCGGGCCTGGTTCTGGCACTGCTGATCTTGCCGATCATTATCGTGTCGACGCGGGAGGCGATTCGCTCGATTCCCAGTGAATTGCGGGAAGCGGCCTATGGCCTGGGCGCCAACCAATGGCAGACCATGTCGATGTACATCATTCCCGCAGCCAAGCCTGGTATCATTACTGGTGCTATTGTCGGTCTTTCCCGGGCCATTGGCGAAACCGCCCCTATCATTACTATCGGCGCCCTGTCATTCATTGCATTCCTACCACAATCACCGATTACCGGGGATTTTCCCTTCATCAGCTTTGAATGGCTGAACAGCGGGTTTACGGTAATGCCGATTCAGATGTTTGGCTGGGTCTCCAGGCCACAAGCTGACTTTCAGATTACCGCCGCAGCGGCGGGTGTTGTATTGATTATCATGACCTTGGCGATGAATGCGCTAGCTATTTACATACGATATCGGGCTCGTAAGTCCTGATTGAATGGTTGTTTTAGTATTCGGCAAAGCCGGCTATTTGAAAGTGTTTAAAAGAGGCAGCCCATGAGTGCGAATGAGATGGCAACAAACCGAATCGGTCAGCCTGCTAGAATGAGAGCACAGTCGGAAAGGCCGAGTGAAACTCGCGAACACTGGTATCTTGAGCCAGAAGGTACATTGCGTGCCCGTGTCTCCAATCTTAAATTTTGGTATGGGGATGGTACTCAAGCTATCGATGATGTCAGCATGCCTCTGGTCGACAAGCAAGTAACGGCGTTGATTGGCCCTTCAGGGTGTGGTAAGAGCACCTTTCTGCGCTGTTTTAATCGCATGCACGACCTGTACCAAGGAGTAAAATACTCAGGCTCTATCAAGCTGTTGCCGGAAGATGAAAACCTGATTGATCTGGATCCGAATATTGTCCGGATGCGGGTTGGCATGGTGTTTCAGAAACCGAACCCATTTCCCAAGTCGATCTATGAAAACGTGATTGCCGGACTTAAAATTCGCGGCATTAGCAAGCGAGGGGTGCTCGATGAAATTGTCGAGACATCGTTGCGACAGGCAGCCTTGTGGGATGAAGTCAAGGATCGACTTGATCAGCCCGCACTGAGTATGTCCGGTGGCCAACAACAGCGGCTTTGTATTGCGCGGGCATTAGCGGTTCAGCCTGAGATACTTCTTCTGGATGAGCCGACCTCTGCACTGGATCCGATTGCTACGGCAAAAATTGAAGATCTGATCAATCAGCTTAGCGGTAAGGTTACGGTGCTGATTGTGACGCATAATATGCAGCAGGCAGCTCGTATTTCGAATTATACGTCTTATATGTATCTGGGTAAATTGATTGAATATAATGAAACTGATTCTTTGTTTACCAGGCCTATGTGCCAGCGCACGGAAGATTATATAACGGGTCGCTTTGGTTGAGCGTGGTTTATTTTTTAGCAATATTATTTGGTGATCTATTATGTCCACAAGTCGCGAAGATCATTTGCATCACATTTCACAGCAGTTCAATTCAGATCTAAGCAAGCTTCGCACTAATTTTTTGACAATGGGGGGCATGGTCGAAAATCAGATTGTAAAGGCAATGGAGGCGCTCGAAAATCACGATTATGAGTTGGCCGAAGAAACTCGTCTCAAAGACAAGGAAGTTGATCAGCTTGAAATTCTGATTGATGAGGAGGCCAGTCGTATATTCGCCAAAAGGCAACCAGCCGCAAGCGATTTGCGGTTGGTGATTTCGGTTCTAAAGATGGTATCGGATCTCGAGCGCATTGGTGATGAAGCTAAAAAAATTGCTAAATTTGTTTTTTCTGATTTTGATGAAAGTGGTAATCTCGTTTCGACGCCCAGAGGTTATGTCGAAGCCCGCTATATTGCGAAGCATGTTACCTCGATGGTTCGAGATGCTCTTGACTCGTTTTCTCGGTTCGATACCCAGATGGCATTGCGGGTGATGAAAGAAGACAAGCGCGTTGATGAAGAATACAAAGTTGCCGCACGCTCATTGGCTACCGTCATGATGGAAGATCCACGCAATATTACCAGTTGTCTCTCCATCATGTGGGTTCTCCGGGCCTTGGAAAGGATCGGTGATCACGCTTGTAATGTTGCCGAGCATGTTATCTACATGGTGGAAGGGCAAGATGTGCGTCACACGCCGATGGACAAGGCGGAGAAAGTGGTGCGTCGCTGACTCTAACCATTATTTGCCAACCCTTCTACCGAGAAGGCCGAGTGATTACATCACTGCATGCCATGGCCGAGTTATATGTTCAAGTCCATTACCGACGGGGAAGCCAAGGCTTCCCCGTCTCTTGTTTGCATTGTCACAAGGTTGACACCTCTGCACTTTATATATGATATTCCGCATATTAAGGAGATGATGCCATGGCCAAGCAGCGCGTGCTTTTCCTCTGTAACGCCAATTCCGCCCGCTCACTGATGGGTGAAGCACTGCTTCGCCATATGGCATGGGAGCGTTATGACGCCTTCAGCGCCGGCAGCGAGCCCGACATGCCCCATGCCTTGACGCTGGCGGCGCTGGAGAAGCACGGCATCGCCACCGAGGGGTTGGCCAGCAAGTCGCTGGACGAATTCGCCGGTGAGCACTTCGCAGCGGTGATCGTGCTCTGCGACAAGGCCCAGCAGGCGTGTCGCGACTGGCAAGGCAGCAGTGACGAGCATCTCTACTGGGATATTCGCGACCCACGCCTGATCGAGCGTTCGAATGCCTATGAGCAGGCACTGGCCGAGATTCGCCAGCGCCTCTCGCTGTGGCTGCAGATCAAGGCGCGGGATGATATCCAGCGCTAATCACCTAACGACGCAACACGAGGATCCCCATGACAGTACGTATCGGTATCAACGGCTTCGGTCGCATTGGGCGGCTGGCCCTGCGCAGCCTCTGGCCCCGGGTCGAGGCCGGCGAGGTCGAGATCGCGCGCATCAACGACCCCGGCGGCGACGCCGCCACCTTCGCTCATCTGACCGAGTTCGATTCCGTCCACGGCCACTGGTCGCCGGGGAGTGGCATCGCCGCTGAGGACGAGGTGCTCAGCATCGACGACCGTCGTATCGCCTTCAGCGCCAATCGCGGTTTTGACGAGAGCGACTGGTCGGCGTGCGACGTGGTGATCGAGGCCTCGGGAGTGGTCAAGAAGAGCGAGCAGCTCGCGCCCTACTTCGATCAGGGCGTGGCGCGGGTGGTGGTCACGGCACCGCTCAAGGATGCCGACGTGCTCAATGTGGTGGTCGGCGTCAACGACGACAAGTACGACCCCGACGTCCATCGCATCGTCACCGCGGCGAGTTGCACCACCAACTGCCTGGCGCCGGT
>JAGTVB010000258.1 GCA_018224385.1 Gammaproteobacteria bacterium | reverse complement strand
CCACTACACCCAGCGTTTCAACCGCCGCCATGGCGTGGTGGGGCACTTGTATCAGGGGCGCTACAAGGCCATTCTGGTGCAAAGGGAAGCCTATTTGCTGGAACTGAGCCGCTATGTGGTGTTAAATCCGGTGCGGGCCGGGCTGGTGCGCCGACCGGAAGACTGGCGCTGGAGCAGTTATCGAGCGCTGCTCGGCACCGCCGCCGCGCCGCCTTGGCTGGATACCGACGGGTTGCTGAGCCAATTTGGCAAGCAACGGACCAACGCCGTCGGCGCTTATCGGCGCTTCGTCAGGGAGGGCGAAGGCGTTCCCAGCCCGCTCGAGCAAACGCGCCATCAATTGCTGCTCGGCGATGACGCCTTCGTGCAACGCTGCCCGCAAGCGACAGCACCCGAGGCGCTGCGGGAGGTCGCCAAAGTGCAGCGACGCTCGCTCGCCCTCTCGCTCGCGGACTACCAGCAACGCTTCCCGAAGCGCGATGAGGCGATGGCCCAGGCGTACCTCTCCGGGGCTTACACCATGGCGGAGATCGGCCAACACTTTGGCGTGCACTACATGACCGTGAGTCGGGCGGTACGGAAATTCGAGGGGAATGGGCCAAAACTGTGATGTTGGTAGGGCACTGACGTGGGCAAGCCACCGATGTTGGGCGCCGATGTTGGAATGTGAGACCCCTAGTTTAAGTTAGGAGATACCTTATGGAAGCCATTCGGCTTCACGCTGTTGTGGGTACTGACCACCGCTTGCAGCTGGAGCTGCCACCAGAAATTCCGGCGGGCGAGGTTGAAGTTATCATCCTGGCGACCAAGCCGTCGAGCCCGCAGCAGTCACCCCTTCGCACTTTACGCGAGTTTAATAACTGGTTGGGGCAGCAACAAAGCACCGGACGCAACAAGAAAGAAATCGATCGGTATCTCGTCCAAGAACGTGCATCTTGGGATTGATAGAGTATGCGATTCGCCTATTTCGATACCTGCGTAACGATCTACTACGTGGAGAGAAACCCGGATTATTTCTCGCGGATCGAAGCCGCCCTGTTCTCCAACGAGGAGGCGGCGGTGTTTCCGGTCGTCTCCGATCTCACGCGCCTTGAATGTCGTGTGTTTCCCTTACGGACAGGAGACCGAGACTTGCTGGATCGCTACGATACCTTCTTCGGGCTGAGCGAGGTTCGCTGTGCCAACATCGGTCGTCGAGTTTTCGACCTGGCCACTGAGCTAAGAGCTGGGCATGGCTTGCAAACCCCAGATGCACTGCACCTAGCCGCTGCAATCAATGCTGGATGCGACGAGCTTTGGACCAATGACCGCCGGTTGGAACAGGCTGCTGAGGGACGGCTTAGCGTTGTTTCGCTTACTGTTTCGGGTTAAAACGCGCGTGGGGTCACCCATTAGCCGGCCCCTGCCAAGTAGCAATAAGTTCCCCTGAGCCGCTCCTATGAGGCTGTTATCAAGTCACCGACTTGGCAGGGCGTTCCAACATTTTATACTGCTTATACTGCTGTCTTGCCGCATGGCGAGACCCCTGAGACTTGAATATGCCGGTGCGCTTTGTCACGTCACCGCCGGGGGCGATCGACGAGAAGCCATCTACCGCGTCCGTTATATGACCGTGACCCGGGCGTTGCGGAAATTCGAGCAGAATAGGCCAAAGTAGTGACCGGGCCAAGGCAGCGATGTTGGAATGTTAGATCTGACCCCGTCCTCAAGACTGCAGCCGTGCCAGGTCTTTGAGGTCTTTCTTGCGCTGTTGCACGCGCCTCTCGTAACTGGCCTGGTTCTTGGTACACACCAGGCTGTAGGGGCGGCCCTGGCGGTGGGTCGAGAGATCCAGATCGCAGTGGCTGCGGCGGATCGAATCCTCCACATGACGGCGCTTGGATTCAGCGGCCTTGAAGGTCCAAACCTGGCTTTCCGGATCGGACAGGAAATGGCTAAGTTCGCTGCAATGAGCGCAGTTGCAGACGAGCGCACCGGCCCGCGTCCAATCCCGTGGCGGTTCCAGTGGTTCGGCAACGCGCGACCGCAGATGCGCCAAACAGGCGCTGCGCACGCGCTGAGGGCCTGCGCGGCATTCCGGGCGATGATGCGGGCGATTAATTCGACTGCCCGCTGCGCTGCCAACAGCTCGGCGGCCCGTACCAGCGCTTCGTTGTCATTCTTACCGTAAACACCGCCGGCGAGAATATCAGCGAGGAAAGCGTCGATGCGCGCTGTATCCTGCAGCTGAGTCAAGCTGGCGAGCAGCTTGGCAGCGTTGCTGTCAGGCATGTCGATCTGCCAAGAGTATCGGCGCTCGCGGGGCCAGCCCCGCAGCATGTGTCCGGCAAGCGCGTGTGCCTGCTGCCAGAGCGGCGATTCTTGATCGTCACCACTCTCTCGACCCAGCAGCTTGCCAGCTCGCCCAGGTAAGGCAGGGTGACGGTTAGGCCAGCTTTATTGAGAACCGCGAGCCGTCGCCCATGCGGCCAGAGCACCAGGTTGTAAATGAGCGTCAGCCGGCAACCGGAGGTGATGGGAAGCACTTCGTGCACGCAGTCGGCATAGAAAGCCGCGAAGGCTGCATCGGACGGCTCCGGGCAGTGCAGGTCGAGCTGTACTTGCCGGTCTTGGTGGCGCACCCGAAGCGCGCCGCCGGTGTAGAGGGAAGGCAGCACGATGACCAGAGTGGCGAACATGCCGGGCGCCTTTTCGGTATCGCGGTGGCTCACGAAGAAGCTGGCCTGGTCGTAGACCAGGAGCTTGTAGAGCTCGGCCGTTACCGGCGCGGTGACGCCCAGGCCCGCGGCAGCCTGTACCACAATGGCCTCGAGGGTTTCGCCCCAGTAGCGACCCTCGATGCGGACCCGAGCGGCGTCGATCTGCCAAGTTCGCCGAACGTTGGGATCGACCAGGGTTTCTTCGCCGCGACCATAAGGCGCCGGGTCGGCCACAGCGATGAGCTGCTTGACTTGCACCGGCAGGAGCGGCAGGGCGACAGGACCCACACCCTCCACTTCCAGGTGAGGCGCGAACATTGCCGTCATACCGGTCACATAAAAATCGCCGGGACGCTCGACCGTATTGAGAATTTCAGCAAATTCGCTGGCGATGGTTGACATGGATTTCCGTCTTTATGCTGGGATCGCTGTAGGCGATCTAATCCCAACAGCCCTGTCATGGCAAGTGAATTACAGGGGTCAGTTCTCACATTCCAACATTTTATGCTACTGTTTTGCCGTATGGCGAGACCCTTGAGACTGGAATATGCCGGTGCGCTCTATCACGTCACCTCGCGAGGGGACCGACGAGAAGCCATCTACCGCGACGACCACGACAGAGAAGCCTGGTTGGAGAGGCTGGCGACGGTCTGCCAGCGCTTCAATTGGGTGGTTCAGGCCTACTGCCAGATGGTCAACCACTACCATCTGCTGGTGGAAACGGTGGATGGGCATCTCGCGCGCGGGATGCGGCAACTGAACGGCCACTACACCCAGCGTTTCAACCGCCGCCATGGCGTGGTGGGGCACTTGTATCAGGGGCGCTACAAGGCCATTCTGGTGCAAAGGGAAGCCTATTTGCTGGAACTGAGCCGCTATGT
>JAGTVB010000257.1 GCA_018224385.1 Gammaproteobacteria bacterium | reverse complement strand
TGGGCGAAGAGCGGCTTCCTTAACATCGTGGGTGGCTGCTGCGGCACCACACCGAGCCACATTCGGGCGTTGCGCGAAGCCGTGCAAGTCTTCCCGCCGCGCCAAGTGCCCAACATTCCGGTCAGATGTCGCTTGGCGGGACTCGAGCCCCTCAACATCGGGCCCGATTCACTGTTTGTCAATGTGGGTGAGCGAACGAACGTCACCGGCTCGGCAAAATTTCGGCGCTTGATTCAGAACGGCGACCTCGACGGTGCCCTCCAGGTTGCCCGCAGCCAAGTCGAAAACGGCGCGCAGGTGGTGGACATTAACATGGACGAAGGCATGCTGGACTCGAAGCACGAGATGGTGCGCTTCTTGAGCCTGCTCGCCGCAGAACCCGACATCGCCCGCGTGCCGATCATGCTGGACTCCTCACGATGGGAGGTTCTGGAGGCGGGCCTCAAATGCATCCAAGGTAAAGGCATCGTCAACTCCATTAGCCTCAAAGAGGGCGAAGAGGCGTTCCTGCGCCAGGCGCGCCTGGTACAGCGCTACGGTGCAGCGGTGATTGTGATGGCCTTCGACGAAGCAGGGCAGGCCGATACGCTGCAACGCAAGGTCGCCATCTGCACGCGCTGTTACCAGCTTCTCACCGAACGCGCCGGCTTTGCCGCAGAAGACATTATCTTCGATCCCAATATTTTTGCCGTGGCAACCGGCATGGAGGAACACAATCGGTACGGTCTCGATTTCATCGAGGCAACGCGCATCATCAAAGATACGCTACCCGATGTGCTCATATCCGGCGGCGTTTCCAACGTGTCATTCTCCTTCCGGGGCAACAACGCGGTGCGGGAAGCCATCCACGCTGTTTTTCTCTATCACGCCATCCGCGCCGGAATGGACATGGGCATCGTCAATGCCGGTCAGTTGGCCATCTACGAGGACATTCCGGCCGAGCTGCGTGAACGGGTAGAGGACGTGATTCTGAACCGCCGCCCGGAGGCCAGCGAGCGTTTGCTCGAGATCGCCGAGCAGTACCGCACCAGCGGTCACGCGGAAAGAAAGGACGATCGGGGCTGGCGTCAATGGCCCGTAGAGAAGCGACTCGAACATGCCCTCGTCAAGGGCATCGCTGAGTACATCGAGGAGGACACCGAGGCAGCGCGTCAGCGGTCGCAACGCCCTCTGGACGTCATTGAAGGCCCGCTCATGAGCGGCATGAACGTGGTGGGCGATCTCTTCGGCGAAGGCAAGATGTTCCTGCCCCAGGTGGTGAAATCCGCTCGCGTGATGAAGAAAGCGGTGGCCTATCTCCTGCCCTATATGGAGGTCGATCAAACCGGCGTCGAGACCAAAGAAAGCGGAAAAATTCTGCTGGCAACGGCGAAGGGCGATGTGCATGACATCGGCAAGAATATCGTCGGTGTGGTCCTGCAGTGCAACGGCTATAAAGTGGTCGATCTCGGGGTAATGGTTCCGGCGGAGCGGATTCTGCAAACCGCGCGGGCAGAACGCTGCCACATCATCGGGATCTCCGGTCTCATTACCCCGTCACTCGATGAGATGGTGCATCTCGCTGTTGAGATGGAACGGCAAGGTTTCCAGGTTCCGCTGCTCATCGGCGGCGCCACCACATCGCGCATCCATACGGCGGTGAAAATCGCTCCCAACTACTCGCGCCCGGTGGTTTATGTACCCGATGCTTCCCGGGCCGTCGGGGTCGCCACCAAACTGCTCAGCCCCGAGCTGAGTGAAGGGTTCGCCAGGGAGACCAAAGAGAGCTATCGAAAGCTGCGCGAGGACCGCGCAAAAGAGCAGCGCGGGCGGCGCCTGGCATCGCTGCGCGAGGCCCGCAACAATCGGTTGCAAACGGATTGGCGGGCATACCAGCCACCGAAGCCTGCCTTCTTGGGTCTCAAAGTATTTACCCGCTACTCCCTCGAGGAGATCTCGCAGCGCATCGATTGGACACCGTTTTTTCAGGCGTGGGAGCTCTCCGGGCGGTTTCCCAAGATTCTGGAGGATGCCCTCATCGGCGAAACCGCGCGTAATCTCTACCGCGACGCCCAAGGAATGCTGGCACGCATCATCAGTGAAGAGTGGCTTACGGCGCGCGCGATCATCGGCTTCTTTCCGGCCAACTCAATCCATTCGGACGACATCGAGATTTATGCCGATGACAATCGATCCGAAGTGCGCACCGTGTTTCATTTTCTGCGCCAGCAGATGGTCAAGCGAGGCAATGCTCCCAATCTCTGCTTAGCCGACTATATGGCACCTAAGGAAAGTGGGGTGCGGGATTATATCGGAGCCTTTGCGGTCACCGCTGGCATGGGCATCGAAAAGCACGTCCAAGCCCTCGAAGCCGCACATGATGACTATGACAGCATTCTGCTGAAGGCGCTTGCCGACCGTCTCGCCGAGGCCTTCGCAGAGCGCCTACACGAGCGGGTGCGTCGGGAGTTCTGGGGCTACGCCCCTGATGAGAATCTCAGCAACGAGGGCCTCATCGGGGAGCATTATCGAGGGATTCGACCAGCACCCGGCTATCCGGCCTGCCCCGATCACACGGAGAAAACGCTGCTTTGGGATATGATGCGGCCCGACGAGCACACCGGCATGCGTCTGACCGAAAGCTACATGATGATTCCGGCCGCTTCGGTATGCGGCTTCTACTTATCCCATCCGGAATCGCGTTACTTTGGCATCGGCAAAATTGGACGGGATCAAGTCCAAGACTATGCCAGGCGCAAAGGCGTCAGCGAAAAGACGGCGGAGCGGTGGCTTGGGCCAGTCCTTGGCTATGAGCCAGAGCCAGCCCAGGAGTGCGCGAAAGCATCGCTATCGGCCGGTCGCTCCGAGTAGGAGCTATGCGCTGAGTTGTCCTCAGAGGTTGTGCCCAGAAAGCTCGGCTGAGCGTTTGCGTCCCGCCAATGGGTAAGGCGAGTCTGGAGTTGGCAAGGGCGGCTCCGATAGACACCCACCTTTTCGAAGGCATGAAGGAGTCGTGATGCTGCAAGGCTGCCTACTAGGAGATACCCCCCCGAACGCCATCCCCCTCGAGGCAGTCGAAGAAGATGCCTTCAGCGAGTGGCTCGAGCGCCAGGATGAGCCGGTACGCCGCTGGCTTACGGCCACCGCGTTTCAGGGCAAAGCCGGCACCACTTGCCTGATGCCGAGCCCGGCAGGAGGGCTCGGTAAAGTCATCAGCGGGATCCGATCGCGGTCCGATCCATGGGCCTTAGGGGATCTGCCCCTCATGCTGCCGGCCCAAGAATATTACCTCGAAGTAAACTGGCCGGTTGAGTTGGTCGAGCGGGCGCTGGTCGGCTGGGGACTTGGGGCTTACCAGTTCACCCGCTATCGAGCGGAACAGCCGTCGAGGGCGCGGCTCGCCATTCCGCAAAAATGTAACGCCACGGCGGTACAAAACCAGATCGAGGCGATTTGTCTCGTCCGTGACCTCATTAACACGCCCGCAGAAGACATGATGCCCGAACAGCTTGCTGATGCGATGGCGCGGCTTGCACGCGAGTTTGGAGGCGAGCTTCAGCAGATCGTTGGCGAGGAGCTCCTGGCCAATAACTTTCCGGCCATCCACGCCGTGGGTCGCGCCAGCCAGCGAGCACCGCGCCTCATTGATCTGCGTTGGGGAGATGAAGCCTACCCAAAAGTCACCCTGGTGGGTAAAGGTGTGTGCTTTGATAGCGGGGGCCTTGACCTGAAGTCCGCGAAGGGTATGCGGCTGATGAAAAAAGACATGGGTGGCGCCGCCCATGCCCTGGGGCTGGCCCGGCTGGTGATGGCGGCCGCGCTTCCGGTGCGGTTGCGGGTCGTGGTCGCGGCCGTCGAGAATGCCGTCTCCGGCAATGCGCTGCGGCCCGGCGATGTTATCCGTACCCGCAAGGGGCTCACTGTCGAAATCGACAACACGGACGCCGAGGGTCGACTCATTCTCTGTGATGCCTTGGCGGAGGGTGGCCGGGAGAAACCGGATCTCATGTTGGATTTCGCCACCTTAACCGGTGCGGCCCGCACCGCGCTCGGAACGGACATTCCCGCCCTGTTCTGCCCCGATGATGAGCTTGCGTCCGGTTTGCTGATGAATGCCGCAAGGGAACAGGATCCGCTCTGGCGACTTCCCCTCTATCAACCCTATCGTGCGCTGCTAGAGAGCAAGATTGCGGACCTTGTCAACGCCACCGATTCCCCTTATGCCGGCGCCATCACCGCCGCGCTGTTTCTGCGCGAGTTCGTTCCAGAGGAAACGCCGTGGGCACATTTGGACATTATGGCTTGGAATCTGGCGAGCCGGCCCGGCCGACCCGAAGGTGGCGAAGCCATGGGCATTCGCGGGATTTTCCGATACCTCGCGAACCGCTTCGCCGCGTAAGCCGGCGGCCAGTATGAGATCAAATCAGCCGATCGACCGAAGCTGCTCACGATACCGTCTGGCGTTGGCCACATAGCGCTGGGCGCTTCCCTCGAGCGCGGCCATTTCCTCCTGCGTCAAAGCGCGCATGACGCGCGCCGGAGAGCCCATTACCAGCGAGCCGTCAGGGATGTTCTTGCCTTCCGTAATCAACGCATTGGCCCCGATCAGACAGTTCTTTCCCACGACGGCATGATTGAGAATAACGCTTTTGATCCCCACCAGGGTCCGGTCGCCGATGGTACAGCCGTGCAGCATCGCCATATGGCCGATGGTGACATTGGCCCCAATCAGCAGTTGAATACCGGGATCGGTGTGCAGAATGGCACCATCTTGCACATTGCTATTCGTACCGATGACAATGAGATCATTGTCGCCGCGTACCACCGCTTGGAACCAGATGCTGGCATTGTCTTCCAGCCGCACCGAGCCGATGACGGTCGCATTCTCGGCAACGAAGTAGTCGCCCCGAAATTCCGCCTTCCGATCACCAATCGAATAGATCATCGCTATCGCTCAGATGTTGGTGAATGTTCAATCCTGATTACCAGTAAGCAAGCAGACGCCCGCCTTCCACTTTGTGCTCGAAACGCTTCAGCGGTCGATCGCCCTTGGCCACACACTCCCCGCTTTCGATATCAAATGCCCACTGGTGCTTGGGACAAGTGAGCTGCTTGCCTTCGAGCGCCAGATGAGGAATGTTGGTGACCTGGTGCGGACAGCGGCTGTCATAGACGCGCAGGTGCTCGTGGTTTCGATAAATGAAGAGGTTTCGTCCATCACAGCTCGCATAGGTGACATCGTCGGGGGTCACCTTTTCAAGGGCGATGACATCATGCCACTCGGACTCGGCACCGAAGGCTTCCGGACGAAACTCAGGAATATCCATATCCAGGAGAATATCAATCGCCCACACGATCTTGGCCAGTCCCAGCGCCGGAAAGGCCATCAACAGCGCATCGAGCACCTCGTCCGGGGTGGCGCCGTTTCGTATCGCCCGGCCCAGGTACTGCCGAAACCCGTTTTCGGTCTGCGAGTAAACCTTAGTAATCACAGAGATGAGATCCCGGCTTCGCGTATCAAGATGCTTGCCTGCCTCACGCAGAAACTTAAAATAGGACGTCATGGCGTCGGGTCGAACTTTAACCAAATACTCCAAGGCATCGCTCATCGGAAATCACCTCTGATCACTCTTGTATGGTGCTGCTACCGTAACGCGCCTAGCCAGTGATAAGCAACCTCCCAGAGGAGGTGTGACAATGCGCCGCTCCTCTGGGTGCGCCCGCGAGAAGACTGCAGACTGGGTAAACCGGCCAGCGCGCCGCACGCTGTTCGGCTCGGAATCGATTGAATCCACGTAATGAATCCATTACGTGGATTCAATCGATAATGCTATAATGTCACTAAGCCACTGCGTCAGT
>JAGTVB010000256.1 GCA_018224385.1 Gammaproteobacteria bacterium | reverse complement strand
CTGCTCGATTTGGACAATGTACCTCGCGTCGTTGTACGGCAAATAGCCGGTGTTCTTGTGCCTTTCCATCGTTTTCAGTTTACAGGCGGAAATAGAACGACCCCTCTGGCTCAGCAATTCTTATCCTGGTCGATTCAAGACCAAGCAGCCGAAGAACAGCGACATTCATGTGGCCACAGAAGCTGCGCGGTCTGATTGATCCTGAGGATTCCCGCTCTCCAGTTTTTTTCGGGGCAGCGAAATTTCACTTCATATTCGCCCTATGGGGAATCGTGCTCTGCGATTACTCTTTGTTGATAAGAACAGCATCAAGGTATTTCATCTCATGTCCAACGGTGTGATAGCGCTTGAGCGTTGCATTGAACAGTTCTCGACCAACCTGCAGTGCCTCGTCGCGCCCTCGTGCGTTCACGTTCGTCTCGAACGTTAGAAACGATCCCCTCCCAACTTCCGCTCGTAACGTCACTTTGTACCGTCTGACCGTTCTCGTTGGTGGGCCAGCGACCATCTGCGCCGCCGGTGTGGTTTCCAGTAAATCTCGAATCCGTTCCATCTCTCATCTCCTTCTCTCGTGTTTTACCGACGCGCCTTTCTAGGAACCTCTAGCGTGGCGGTTACGTGGCCGTTTGTACGTCCAGGAAAACCTCGCATCCTGTATTTATCAAAGGAGGAAAGGCCACACGAGGCGGCCTTCCACGGATGAATGCTGATGGCGTGAGGGCTATATAGCGCTCCTAAGAGATAAGAGATTCGTGGAATCGATCCTAGCAAATGTTCAGGTCGGTCCATCTTCGTGATCCACAAACCAGGTAGGGGCACTATAGCTTTCCCTGTGCCTCCTTCGTTTTCAGCAGCTGGTAGTATGTCGATGACCCTTTTCGGGTCAATCCCGCCTCGGCGATGAACGCCTCGATGATTGCCTTGCGTGCAAGCCCTTCCTTGCGACCGTTGGTATAGATCACCTTCGTTTTGTCTATTTTCGTCTGCGGTTGCGGGTTGCCGCTGTGGCTGCGGCTGGGTTGTTTCACTGCATTGCTTGTCTTACCGTTTGCCATCACTTTGCTCCTCTTACGGCTTCGTTGATGCATTGAATGGATCGTCGTCGTTCCTCCCTGGACAGTCTCTGCCATTCGTCTAACTCCAACGACCAGACGATGCGACTGAAATACGCCTCGATCGCTTGTTCGGTGGAGATCCCATCGTGGCGCCTGATGAACTCGATCAACGCTCGAATCGTCTCGTTCATCGGGAATGCCTCGCTGAGGTTGCTGACCAAGGCGCGGTTAAGTTGGTCGCGCCTTTTAAAACGATCGAAGAGAAAAGCGAGGAAGACACCGCCAAGCCGGCCGGTTATTGCGATAGAAAATTGCGATAGCCTGAGAAGGGAAAGTGATCAGCCGCAGTTTATGCGAGAGGTCTATTGGTTACCGCTGGCTCCCGGATGTTGATGTTATTGCACGATTCGATAGGGGCTGCTGCCCAAGCTAATCACGTGGGCTGTTCATCGCGGTGACACTTCAGTGGCTGACCCGTGATCGCTTGCTCGCCCATCCAAGGTGGCAGCGATCCAAGCGATTGCTCGCAGCAAGATGGCCGCGAAAACGTGCTTGGAGTTCAGAATTGCTGTAACTTCTTTACTTTGAGTCGTCGACAATGGGGATGCTGACGGGTGGTGAGAAAATCTGCCAAGGCGAAGTTGCGGCCAAAACTTCGACCCGAGCCGGCCCAGCTGAAGGCCATCGAGCGGCTGCTGGCGGACGAGGATTACGCCGGGGCCGTGCGCAGGCTCAAGCCGCTGGTGCAACGCTTTCCCGATCATAGCGGCCTGCGCCGTGCCCTAGTCGAGGCACTAGAGCACAGCGAGGGTCGTTCTGCTGCCGGGCTCGCTGCGTTTGCCTGGGCCCAAAGCCGACCGAACAGTCTGGCCGCCCAGGAAGCACTGTTCCACTTCGCGGTGGCACTGAACCATCTGACGCTCGCGGATCACACCGCGCGGAAGGTGCAAGAACTGGGCGGTCACACCCGCGGCTTTCCGCTTGACCCGCAGGTGAAGGAGGCCCTGTTGGTGCTGCCCGATGGGACCCGGGCAAGCGTCGAAGACCTCGAGCGGTTCGATATCGGCAGACTGCACCTCGGCGCCCAGGATTTCGCCGGTGCGCTGCGCTGGCTTGAGGGGGTGGCTCTCCTCCCCGCGCGCAACAATCGCGCGGTGGCATTGTTCCACCTTGACCGGATCGATGACGCCCTTAATGGCCTTATGGCGAGTTGGCAAGCGGATGCGGAGAACCTGTTTGCGCTCGGCTGGGCGGTGCGACTACGCCTTTACCGCGGTGACGACGCGGGAGCCCGCGGCCTGTGCACACCGCTCGCGGCCGCTACGGCGCGGCGCTTGGACGATGCGATCCCCCAACTCGAGGCCCTGCTCCTTCTGCAACAGGATGAGCTCGCCTGGAACGCCTTTGAGCGGTTGACCCACAGTGACTGGTTCGGTCCGGGCGAAGACAGAACCGACGCCGCCCTGCGCCACCTCGGTGCTTGTGCCGCCAGTCGGTTAGGGAAAGGTGCTGATGCCCGCCGCTTATGGCAGGAAGCGCTGGAGGCGGATGCTGATTTTGGTCTCGCGCGCAGCAATCTCGGCCTCTTTCGTCGGGAGAGGGAAGCACCCGCATGGCCCATGGTCTTTGACGTCCACCAGGCACTGCCGATGACTTGGACGGCCAAACTGCGCGGCCGCCAGAAAGAGGCGACCGAGGCGCTCGATACCCTCTCGGCGGCCAACGCCTACCTCGAAGCGCTTTACCTCGGCGGAGACGAAGTACTGCGCCCCCTAATCGGCTTCGTTCTCAAGCGCCGTGCCGAGCAATCCGATGCGCAAGCGGTGCACTGTCTCAGGGCGTTTGTGCGCCTGCCGGTCGGGACCCGAGAAGAACGCTTCGGCCTGTTGAGTTTCCTGCGGTCGCAAAGCCTGCTCGCCCCCCACGAGCCAGTCGAGTTTTGGGATGGCGAGCAGCTCCAAGAGATCAGGCTCACCAGCACCGAGATTTACCGGGAAGTCAAGGAAAGCGATTTGCCGGCGGATGTGCAACCGCTCTTTGCCGAAGCCATTGCGCTCTACCACGAGGGTCGGCTCGAGGAGGCCGAGGGGCAGCTGAAAACGATCTTGCAGCACGCCCCCGACCATCCAGTCGTGCTCGGCAACCTGGCCGCCGTCCACAGCAGCCAGGGGCGGCATGACGAGGCACTGCGCCTGCTGCGGCAGGTCGTTGCCCAACACCCGGACTATCTGTTCGCCCGCTGCAACCTGGCGACGAACCTCATTGCCGATGGCGAGATTGACGAGGCGGAGCAGCTGCTAAGCGGTCTCGTCGATCGTGAGCGGCTACATATCCAGGAGGCATTCGCCCTCTACGGCGCGCTGGCGATGTTGCACACTGCAAAAGGGGACCGCGAAGCCGCACGGTCGCTGCTTGCCAACCTGGAATCGATGGTGGAGGACGAGGACGATGCACGCCGGTTCGAGAACGTGAAACGGGTGGTCATCGCTCAACTGACTCCCGCGGAGCGCCTCAAAGGCCTCCTCGGGGCCCTCGCCCGGAGAGGCCCGAAACCGAAGAAACGCCGACGATGAGTGTGGCTCTGGTCTGGCCGATTCCGAAGTTGCAGCAAAATCAGCGTGGTGGTTCGTACCCTGACCCAGCGGAGAGTCGCTTTACGAACTCAGACCTCCGCCCGCCAGCGCTCTGCATTTCCCAAGCACTGAGCAATTCTCTCGCGGCCAAGACCGAGATGCTTCACCGCAATCCAAGAAACCAAAACTCGCTG
>JAGTVB010000255.1 GCA_018224385.1 Gammaproteobacteria bacterium | reverse complement strand
TTAGGACCTTTCTGACCGCTTCCATGCTGCTGTTCTTAAACTCTTCCGCAGTAGCTGATGATCTGGAAGGCCAGATTGAATCAGTGGATCCGAACAGCCAATCGTTGGTGGTTCAGGGCATTACGTTCTATACAACCGAATCGACAGATTATGATGACGACCTGCAAAGCTTCGCTGATCTTCGCCCAGGACAGAAAGTCGAAATCGATTTTCGATTTCATGAAGGAAAACATTATGCTACGGAGATCGAGCGGGATCATTAATCGGGACGTTGGCAATCATCATGGCCAGGCTGGTCCCCGTGCGTGACCGGCGCGATTGGCGCGGGGTCGTTGGCAGCCAACGACTCCGCGCCGCGGGCGCGAAGTTCGGCCGTGGCGCCCTCCTCACGAGACGGGCGGTTCTGGTGGGTCGTCGGAATCGGGGTTCACTACGCCGAAGCGGGCCGGAATGTGGGCATAGAAGACCCGCAGTTTCTCCCGATGCAAAATTTCCAGGAGCCGCCGCGACTCCTCCTCGGTGACCATGAATTCCACCTCCACCGCTAGGTTGCCCGCCAATTCGAAGAAGTGGGCTTCGTGTAGATGGTGGTGGTGTCCGAAGCCTGCCATACCCCGGAAGGCGGTGCCGCCACGGATGCCCTGGCGGTTGGCCTCATCGAGCAACCACTCCCACGCGAGCCGGCCGTGACAGCGCTGGTTTTCCTGAAGATAGAAGCGCAGCAAGCAGCCTTCCATAGGACCTCCTCAGCATGAACTCAGTTTAGCTAGCATTAGACCGCACCCCGTACCCAGGCGACCGTTACGATACCGGCAAGGGTCATGGCGAGGGAGCCCAGCAGATGGGCCGCCACGGTTGCCACAGCCCAGACGGGCCGGCCCTGTTGCAGCAGGCTAATGACCTCGGCGGAGAAGGTGGAAAAGGTCGTGAGCCCGCCGCAAAAGCCGGTGATAACCAGCAGGCGCCATTCCGGGGCCAGGCTCGGCAGGGCGGTGAAAAAGGCGATGGCCAGGCCGACGAGGTAGCCGCCGATCACGTTGGCCGCCAGGGTTCCGGGGGGGATCGAAGGAAATAGGGCGTTGAGTTTAAATCCCAGTAGCCAGCGCGCCAACGCCCCGCTGCCGGCGCCCAGGAAGATGGCCAAGACGGATTTCCACATAGGCTGTCCTCGTCGAACTGCGCGAGTCGCGGACAGAATATACATACCCGCGCCACCCAAACGGCGTTGTATTCCCTGCGCCGAGCGTTTGCTCCAACTCCTCGGCAATCTCATTGCCCGCACAAGGCAGGCGGCTGATCGATTGCTGTCTCAGCGCGTCCTTGCACCGTTCATCCACACCGGCCAGTGATTGAGTCGGGTGTCCGCTGTCCCTGTGGGTTCGTGAACAGCTCATCGCTAGGGCCGTATTCTACCATCTCGCTCAGGCGCCGGTAGGCGATTAAGTTGGGGGTTGGGCTGCATGCTGTGCGTGCCGATCACCCCCGTGAACGCCGGTCAGGGTGTCGAGTGTCACCGCCAGCAGTGCCGAAGCGGCGCTAATCAGTTGGCTCGCGCCGCACGAAACAGCACACCCGTCCCGCCTCGTCAAAGCGCACTTGACAGGCTTGCCGCAAATGCTCGCGCAGTCGCCGTCGCGCTCGCTGCACCCGCGATTTGGCACCGGCCAACGTAATCCCTTTCCTACGGGCATACTCGGCCTGAGTCATACCTTTCAGATCGCATAAGGTCAAGGCCTCGGTGTCCTCCGCCGGCAGTTCCGCCAGCGCGCGCGGCAGACACGCGGTCAGCGTTTCCACGGCGGCCATCTCGTCTTTTTCCGAAGCAAGGTCGTCGGGTATCTCAACCAGCCGTTTCTGTTTGCGCAGATAATCGGTAAAATGATTTCTCGCCACCCGAAACAGCCAGGCGCGAGGGTCCTCCAGTTCGCAAAAAGCCGGGCCCTCAGCGAGCACCTTGACAAAGACATCCTGCAACAGGTCTTCGGCAACGCGCGGGTCCCCGGTCCGGCGAATCAAGAAACCCCGGAGTTCGGATTCATGCGCGCGCCATGCGGCGATCACACAGTTCAAGCACCCTCCTTATTCTTACGCAGGACCGCGGGGCATTCTCTGGACCGGCGCTCTGCGCGAGCGATTCACGGCGCCTTTCCGAAGCGCCCCAGCACATGGCGGCTCATGCCTTTGGCCAGTTCCTCTTCATCAAGAAAAACTTTTGCGACGGCTTCCCGCTCCAGCAGCTCGGCTTCATCTTCATTGTGGGTCCGGACGACCGTTTCGATGCCCGGATTGAGCGTACGGGCGGTCTTGATCATCTGCCGCACGTCGAAGGTGTCGGGCGTGGCTACGACCAGCATACTGGCCCGGACGATGTGCGCCTGGATCAAGACTGCCGCGTCCGAGGCGTTTCCCGAGACCGCCGCGATTCCCTTTGCCCTCAGCCGTTCCACCAGCTCGCGATTCTGTTCGGCCACCACATAGGGAATACCGGCCTCTGCGAGACACGTACCGATGCGCCGCCCCACGCGTCCGTAGCCCACCAGGACGACCTGCCCGGACAGGTATTTTTCATCGGTCGACATGGGCAGCTCGGCCAGAGGGTCGACAGGCCGCTCCATTATCTGGGCCAGCATCGAACGAGACCGTATCCAGGCCTGAAGCGGTTTCACGGTCGCAAAAACCAGCGGGTTGATGGCAATGGAGATCAGCGCGCCGGCGAGAATCAGGCTTTGGCCTTCGAGTGGAAGCAGCCCCAGGCTCACCCCGATCTCTCCCAGGATGAATGAAAACTCGCCAATCTGGGCGAGGCTGGCCGATACCGTGAGCGCGGTATTTAAAGGGTAGCGAAAGGCAAGGACCAGCGCGGCGGCGGCAATCGACTTGCCGACGGTGATGATGCCCACCACGGCAACGACCTGCAGCGGTTGATTGACCAGAACGGCCGGATCGAACAGCATCCCCACCGAGACGAAAAACAGCACGGCGAATGCGTCACGCAGCGGCAGCGATTCCCTCGCGGCCCGATGGCTGAACTCGGACTCCCGCATCACCATGCCGGCGAAAAACGCCCCTAGGGCGAACGACACACCGAACAGCAGGGCGGCCCCGTAAGCGATGCTGACGGCGGCGGCTACGACGCACAGAGTGAACAGTTCTCGAGAACCGGTGCGGGCAATCTGCCAAAGCAGTTTCGGGAACACCCGGCGACCGACCACCAGCATCAAGGCGATGAACGCTGAGACCTCGAGCAGGGTAGTGCCGACGGCTCGCCATAAATTACCGTTCCCATGGTCCATGGTGTTGCCGCCGAGCCAGTCGGCCAGAGGCGGGAGCATCACCAACGCGACCACCATGACGAGGTCCTCGACCACCAGCCAGCCTACCGCGATTCGTCCGCTCATGGAATCCAATGCGCCGCGTGCCTCCAGTGCCCTGAGCATTACGACGGTGCTCGCCACCGACAGCGCCAGCCCGAACACGAGCGATCCCCCCAGGCTCCAGCCCCAGGTGGCGGCAACAGCGGTACCCAGCGTGGTCGCAACGGTGATTTGCAGCGTGGCACCCGGCAAAGCGATCTTGCGCACCGCCAGCAAGTCATTCAGCGATAAATGCAGGCCAACGCCGAACATCAGCAGCATCACCCCAATTTCGGCGAGTTCCTTGGCAATTTCGGCATTAGCCACGATACCGGGCGTGTATGGGCCAATGAGCGCACCAGCCAATAGGTAACCGACCAGCGCGGGGAGTTTAAGGCGCACGGCAACGAAGCCCAGCACCAGCGCCAAGCCGAGTGCCGTGGCAAGGGTCGTGATCAGGGGAACGCTATGGGACATCAATAGCCATCCGCGCGATGCGGCCATGATCCGCCCCACGCGGAGGCTTTGCGGCACCGCTCACCCGCAAGCGCAGCAAGGTGGGGAACCGGAAGACGGCTGCTACCAATCCCCATACTGGCTCGGTGCCTCGCCGTGTTTTTCCAACACCTGCGGTTGCGTGATTGCCGGTCCAGCGTCCACGCTTTCGGTTTCGATAACGAATTCCCATTGATCACCGAAGTCGAATAGAAACGCCATGCGCATCCCCTTGGTCAACGGGATCTCGCCGACTTTCACCGCGTCCGTGAGCGCGTTGTCGGAATGACCCGCCAGATAAGGGTGATCGATTTCGATGGTGCAGCCGAAGCGGTCTTTGTAGCTGAAGTGATACAAGTGGTCCGAATCAAAGTCAAAAGCGTCGAGAATCGTCTGCGCGAGCTCGTCGAGATAATCTTTGCCGGGGATGGCGATGCGCCGCCAGCAAGCCGTACCCAGCGAAACCTTGAATACGTGCCTGCCCGGTTGAAAAGCGGATCCCGGAATTTTCAGATCCGCCCGCCATCCTTTGATAGCGGGGCGAACGGCACGGCTCCATCGCTCGAAACGTTCCAAAGGTTCGAACAGCGCCATGAAGCCGAGCCCGCGGTTTGCCGATCCGCTTTCTGCACTGAGCGATTGACGGATGAAGCGTGCGTAGCTACCCAGTAAAACTTGCCCCCAATCGAGCATTCGAATCCGCTCGGGCAGCCAGCCTCGGCTCTCGGCGGGCGGCTTAACTCGAACTTCGAGCAAGCCGAAGCCCTCCATCAAAGCCAGGTTGTAGAAGCCAGGGTAATATCGGAGCGAATCCGCGTCCTGCGGCGTTTCTATTGTCAGGGTGCCGGTTTCCGGGAAGCGTTCGAAAAAGTCGATGGCTTTCTCCAGAACATGCGCCTGCCATCCCCGGCTTTCGCCAAGCATTTCGTCGCTAGCGCGTCCCCACCAGGCTTTGAGCAGCGCAAAATAGCGTTCGGCACCGTTGAGGGAACGCCAGGATTCCAAGACGATGGGGTCGAGTTTCAGCAGCGGTTTCTTGGGCTGCGTATCGATCCAGCTGATTCCCGTCGCGCGCAGCAATAGATAAAGGCCGTTGATGTAGGGATAGGATTTTTGCGCCGCTCTTTTCAAACGCAATTCTAACGGATGAGTGAGACTGCGGTTAATCGTCTCCAGGCAGTTCATCGTGAACAGGTGGGCGGGAGTGACCGCCATCCCCTGGTCGCCGATGAGGCTCAGCAGGGTCTCAAAATCCCGGAGTAGGGCCCCCGGTGCCCGACGTTCAAAATCTTGGGCTTCGAACCCCTTGATCTGCTCCGGCATCAATTCGAAGGTATGTATTTTTTTCATAGGCGTTCCAGGAGAGGGGCTGCAGTTATTCTGCAAGAGGGCCTTTTCGGACCAGGTATTCCAGTGGAATCGATCACTCGTTGCGGTGGGACGCTGAGCGCCGAATCCAGAGCCTGCTGGCCGGGGACGGCCTCGCGCGTGGCTGCTGGCATCAGCACAGTCTAGGTGACTTGGGTCGATTAGCCTAACATGGTGACCCCTTACCGGACAGTTTGAGACGAGTGCGTGCAGGGCGAGCTTGCTGAGCGTCTGCCGTCATGGTGCTCAACGGCGAAGGCCACGGTCGCTGGCGCGGCGCCCCGCATCCAGAGGCGGCCAAGCCCTAGGGAGTGGGCTTCGCTTCACGCCAATGCAAGCCACTCTGGAAAATTGATGTGGCCCCGCCGTCCTGTCCCGCTCAATGCTCCGTGGAATGGCAATAATTAAGCGTCCCGATGAAAGGCGCCGGTTAGGGTATGTCCCAGGTGCACTGACGCACAAGAGAATCTATTGTGATGGTGAAAGCGATCGCTGGAGGTGAGTCTAGCCACCAATGGGTTACGTCATAACAACGTATGGTAAGGAGATGACGATGACACACGAGACCGGAATGAGAGACGAACACTATGATGTCGTGAGCGTCCTCTACCATGCATTGCAAGGGGCGGAGACCTGCAGGCAATACATCACTGATGCCGAGCAGTCAGGAAACCAGGAGATGGTTGAATTTTTTCGCGAGGTCCAGGATCAGAACCGTCGTTTGGCGGAGAAGGCCAAGCAGCTGCTTACCCAGGAAGTCGCTTAACCGTACCCGTCGATGAGCAAATGGAAGTGCCCCCGCCCCGGCAGCGCGCCGGGGCCGCTGTTTATTTCATCCCCTGGGCGTACTGTCTAAAGATCTCCACCAAAGCCCTAATCCTCTCAATCGCAACCTTAGCGAAACGGTGACGATTGTGAGGGGATGCGAATACGGATTAGCCGACCTCACCGCGTTGTTTC
>JAGTVB010000254.1 GCA_018224385.1 Gammaproteobacteria bacterium | reverse complement strand
GTTCTTGCCACGCCGCGGATCCGCAAAGGTCTCAAACGTTGTGCGCAACTGCTTTACAATATTACTTAGTGTCAAACTGGGGAAACCAAAGGGAGCGCTCATAGGGAGGGTACCGTCACATTATCCATTCCCCCTACTGTAATCTCAGCAAGTCAAAATGAGAATTGCTGCAACCGATTGAAGAAACAGCATGCCGGATACCCCGAATATCGACCATCTCCGCGCCAAGCTCCTGGAGGCCCGTGCCGCCATCCTGGGCCTGGAGGAGACCCGCAATGCCTCCACCGCCACGGGTGATACTGGATCAGTCCAGCGTCGGCCGCCTGTCGCGCATGGACGCCCTGCAGCAGCAGGCCGTAGCGCAGAGCACGCGCCGGCAGGCCGAGCAGGGCCTGCGGCGCATCGAGGCGGCGCTGCGACGACGGCAGCTACGGCGAGTGCCTGGGCTGCGGCGAACCGATCGACCCCCGCCGGCTGGAGCTCGACCCGGCCGCGGCCTTGTGCATCGCCTGCGCCGAGGCCCGGGACGGATGACGCCAGCCGGGACGAGACCTAGCGGTCGGCGGACAGCCCGCGTTGGAAACACCATGAGACGGCATGCGCGCTACAAACCGGCACCCGATCATGCTAACTTGATCGCGACGTGAACAGCCCGGATACCTCGGCGTTCAACGTAATTTATCGCTGACGCCGCCTCGCCCGCGGGGGTTGCGTTTACGATCCCTTTTTTGCCCCACCCGCGCCCCGGATTCGGGTTCGGGCCGGTAATTCCAACGTGCGCAGTGCGTATGCCGAGCGAGCGGGCTTCTCGCCTCGGGACATCCAGTGAGCCGCCGCAGATGCACTGGTCGAGATCCCGTGGCACCAATGCGGATCATCCCGATCCTCGCTGTTCCGATGGCCTGAGCCGTCCACGACACCGCTCTCTGCGCTTCGACGCCCGGAATTTACTGACGGCGGAACCGGGCCGATAGTTCGCGCGGCTGCGCCCGGTGCGCTGCGGACAAGGGCCGCGGAGAGGAGCGACAGATATGACAGAACGGAATGAGGAGCAGCCGGGTGCCCTGATCCAGGCCTACCTACCGGCGAGGTGGGGCGATACCCCCGACGACGGCGCGGCCATCGGACCCGGCGCGCGGCTGGATGACGGCCTCAGGGATCGGGTCGACCAGCTTGGGGTGGACGGCGAACGGCTGCTGCAGGTCTCGGCCGCGCAGGTGCTCGCCGAGCTTGAGCGGCTCGAACGAGAGGCCGCGAGAGGAGGTGCGGATTCATGAGCGTGAAAACCCTGCACGGCGTGACCCTCGAGTGCGTCCGGGGCGACATCGCGAACCAGCCGGACATGGACGCCGTCGTCAACGCGGCCAACGCTGAGCTGCGCATCGGCGGCGGGGTGGCGGGCGCGATCCACCGGACCGCGGGCCCGGGGCTGGAGGCGGAGTGCCGCCCGCTCGCGCCCATCCGACCGGGCGAGGCCGTCGTCACCGGCGCGCACGGTCTGCCGAACCGCTACGTCATCCACTGCCTGGGACCGGTCTACGGGTGGGACGAGCCGGCCGCCGAGCTGCTGGCGGCGTGCTACCGCAACGCATTGGGACTGGCCGAAGACCGGGGCATCGCGTCCATCGCCATTCCCGCCATTTCCACGGGCGCCTTCGGCTTTCCCATGGACGCAGCGGCGCGTGTCGCCTTCGCCGTCATCCGGGAAGCGCTGCCCCACCTCGCGCATGTGAAGCGCATCCGGTTCGTCTTGCACGACGAGCCCAGCCGGCAGGTGCATGAGCGGGTGCTCGACGAGCTGACGGCAGGCGGGTCGCTGGAGGCCCGGTAGAATGGAACGGTGATGCTGAACAAGGTGTACAAAGGGATGATGTATTACCCATGCAGTTGAATAACGAGATGATCAATCCGACAGAGGCCGAGGAACACCATCGTCTGGAAGCGGTACAGGCCAGCCTACGCGACGCCCTGGACGAGATCGACGCCCGGGTCAGCCGCTACGCGAACGATGTCCAAGAACAGAAGAACTACTCCTGGGAGCACCGGGCGGAGATGGACCACGTCGAAAAGATCGCCACGCGCCAGTCCATTGCACAGGCGGTGTTTACCGCCGAGGCGGCGCTGGAGAAGAAAAAGCGTATCCACAAGCTGCTCGCCTCGCCCTATTTCGGGCGTTTCGATTTCCTCGAGCAAGGTCAGTTACAACCGCTGCCGGTGTATGTCGGCATCCACGCCTTCTACGACGAGAAGCTGAGGACCCATCTCGTGTACGACTGGCGCGCGCCCATCGCGACCCTGTTCTACGACTTTGAGATCGGCCCCGGCCGCTACGAATCTCCCAACGGCGAGGTAACGGGCGAGATCACCCTCAAGCGCCAGTACCGCATCCGCCATGGCCGGATGGAGCTCATGCTCGACACGACGCTCAACATCATGGACGAGGTGTTGCAGCAGGAGCTGGGGCGCGCCTCCGACGAGCGCATGAAGAACATCGTCGCCACCATCCAGCGCGAGCAGAACGCCATCATCCGCAACGAGCACGCGCAGGTGCTGATCATCCAGGGCGTGGCCGGGTCGGGCAAGACGTCCATCGCCCTGCACCGCATCGCCTATCTGCTCTACAAGTTCAAGGAGACGCTGCGCTCGGAGGACATCCTGATCCTCTCGCCCAACCGGGTGTTCGCCGATTACATCTCCAACGTGCTGCCGGAGCTGGGCGAGGAGCAGGTCGCGGAAACCGAAATGGAGCGTCTCGCCGAGGAACTCCTGGAGCATCAATACAAGTTCGAAACCTTCCTCGAGCAGAACGAACGGCTGCTGGAAAAGGACGACATGGACCTGAAAGAGCGCATCGCCGCCAAGACGTCGCTCGATTTTCTACGCCGGATCGATGCCCATGTCGCGCAGCTGGAGGCCAATTCCTTTGTCGCTGAGGAGTGGCGAGTCAGCCGCGGGCGCATCGTGCCGGACTGGTTCTTCGCGGAAACCTGGCACAAGCATCGCGGCGTAGCGCTCGCCGAGCGTATCGACCGCGTGGTCAAGGCCACGGAGAGCCAAGTCGGCATTCACTACAACTACGATCTTCGCACCGACGAGCGCCGCGCCCTGCGCGAAGCGGTGCGCGCCATGATGCGGCGCACTACGCTGCGCGAGGCCTACAAGGGGCTGTTCGACTGGATGGGCAAGCCCGAGCTGTTCCGGCCGGCGAAAAACTCGCGGCTCGAATGGTCGGATGTCTTCCCGCTGATCTATCTGAAGCTGCGCCTGGAAGGGACCAAGAGGAGCTACACGGAGGTCAAACACCTGCTGATCGACGAGATGCAGGATTATACGCCGGTGCAATATACCGTCATCAGCAAGCTGTTTAGCTGCAAGAAGACCATCCTCGGCGACGCCAACCAGGCAGTCAATCCCTTCAGCGCCTCCACCGCCGAAGGGATACGCGCGATCTTTTTCCAGGCGCAATGCGCCGAACTGACCAAGAGCTACCGCTCAAGCTATGAGATCACCCAGTTCGCGCAAGGCATCTCGCCCAATGCGCGGCTGGAGGCCATCGAGCGTTATGGCGAAGCGCCCGCCGTTCTCGGCTTCCCCAGCAAGCCGAAGGAGCTGGAAAAGATCCGAAGCCTGATCCGCGAATTCGCCGACCACGAGCACAACACCCTGGGTATCATCTGCAGGACCCAGAAGCAGGCCGCGCAGATGCACAAAAAACTTGCCGGCAAATCTCAGCCCGTTCACCTGCTGAATGCCGGCAGCGCCGTCTTCACGCAGGGCGTGATCGTCTGCGCCGCACCCATAGCCAAGGGATTGGAGTTCGACCAGGTCATCGTGCCCCACGCCAGCGACGACAACTACGCCACCGACATGGACAGGAATCTACTCTACGTGGCCTGCACCCGCGCGATGCATAAACTGACACTGACCTTTGCCGGCAGCCTCACGCGACTGATACCAGGGGAATCGGGCTCCGGGAACGAGCTTACACCCGAAGAGGTTTGCGCAGCAGGATGACATCCTTGCCGGCGAAGGTGATTTCGTAACGCATCTGTTGCGCCACCAGCCAAAGGTCTCGCGGGAAAAAATCACACATGCGTCGGATCCAGTTTGTAGTGCCAGCTGGCAAAAGCCGCCCGATCGGTGACCAGCTTGGTCATCAGCCCGAGCCAGCCACCCGGACGTAACAAATCGAACAGTCTCGCCAGCACCTCACCGGGCGCGTACAGGTGCTCCACGACCTCGCTGGCGGTGATGAAGTCATAAGACCGCCGCAACACCGACGCATCGGCAGCATAGTAGGGATCGTAGATGGCCATGTGATGACCCGCCTCGGCGAACATCACCGAGAGCGTCGGCCCCGGCCCTCACTCAGCCAGCGAAGCGCAACCATCGGCGCACCCAGGGCAAATGGCGGTTGTGTGTCGAGATGATTCCGTGCGGCGCGGGTAAGGGTCTTCGGATCGCAGGGACTCTTATTCGCCAGCCCCAGGGCGAGATCATGCAGCTTGAGATCCTTCGCCGTTGCAAACCATTTGCCCTCTTCGCCTGGAGTGATGGCGATGAGATCGGCGAGGATCACCACCTTGTCCTTCATTGGGTAGCGATTCGCCACGGCGCGAAACCGCGCCAGATAAGACGCGCCGATCGCGGCACGCAAACCGTAGCGCCGATAGGCCGCGCCTCATGCAGCCCGGAGGAGATCAGGATGTCTTCGCAGGCCAGATCGATGGCGCTGTCCGACTGATTCAAGCCGCGCGAAGCCTCGGCATACTGGACGGCCTGCGCCTTTTTGCCCATGGCGAGCAGCGCCTGCACGCCATAACGGTGGTAGTGCCAGAACAGGTAATTCGGCAGTTCCAGCAGATCGAGTACCTCTTGGTGGCGGCCAGCGGCCATCAGGCAGGAGAGGCAGGCAGTGGAACGTTTGAAATAAGCCCCCGGCCGTGGATCGGACCAGCACGCCCGGAGCGTCGGACACAGCGTGTCGGCCCAACGGTTCGCGCCCTCGGTGGAAGCGCAGATTTCACCCCAGCAATCGGCGACGGGACCGAGATAATCGACGCCATCCTCCTCGACAGCCTTCCACAAACGGTCCATCCATTTGTCGCGTACTGTACCGTCTGCGGGTGCTGTGATGATCATCGGAACGTTCTGCAACCGGCTCTTGCGAACGAACGCCCGCCATTGAGCCTGTCGGGCGCTGTCATTGGCGAAAGCGCCGGTCAAGGCAAGGGCGCGGCGGGAATCGTTATGCCTCGGGTGGCAAATGTCCCGGTCATGGCCTGGGCCATGGTTGTCCCGTCGAAATTGAACTGTCGGGACAGCAGCCAGATGTCCAAGAAGTCCTTCACTCGGCTGTTGAGCACGCCTAGCTTGACCATTGCCTCGAACTTCTCGGCGACGGCGCTCTCGCGGCTGTAGCCTCTCAGACAAGGTGGGGGAATCCTCTGGCGGCTTATTGCTTATTCAGAGTTCGTCATCTTGTTGATGATGTGCTTCAAACCCTCAACATTGATTTTTTATTTTTAACAACAATGAGTTAAAAACCTACCTACTCCCACTCAGTTATAAATTAGCCATTTTTTCACTCTATTATTAATGGCTTAATTGTTTGGCAAGTGAACATACCATGACAAATACCATGTTCAAAAATTGCTGCCAATCACCTTGTAGCTTCCCGAAATAACGCTGTAACACCGCACACTTACTGGATCGGTTGACTTACCGGACTCCCAGGCATATGCTTTGACATATGCCGAACAAGCCAAAGGACACTCGCATGTCAACTTCTGAACGCCACGTTCGCCTCTTTCGCAATGGGCGCAACCAGGCACTACGCATCCCTCGCGAGTTCGAGTTGGAGGGTGAAGAAGCACTCATCCACAAGGAGGGCGACCGGCTGATCGTGGAGCCGATCCGTAAAGGCAGGCTGCTGGCGCTGCTCGCCTCTCTGGATCCCTTGACTGAAACCTTCCCGGATATCGATGATACCCTGCCCCCACTGGATGATGTGCACTTATGAGTGCATCGCTTGCGTATTTACTGGATACCAACATCCTGTCCGATCTTGTCCGCAATCCGCAGGGCGTAATAGCGACACAGATCACCAAGACAGGTGAGGATACTGTCTGCACCAGCATCATTGTGGCTGCAGAACTCCGTTATGGCGCAATCAAGTCAAACTCTGCAAAAGTTGCAGAACGTGTTGACCTGATCCTCTCTGCGCTGGAAATCCTGCCACTGGAAATACCCGCCGACCACCAATACGCATCATTACGCCATCATCTCACTCGTCAAGGAATGCCAATCGGACCAAATGATCTACTGATTGCTGCACATGCTCTCGAAAATGACCTTACGGTTATAACCGCCAATGTCGGAGAATTCTCCCGGGTGCCAGGTCTGAAAGTGGAGAACTGGCTACAAGCATAGCCTGCGACGTCTGCCCAAAACACATTCCGGTGGGATGTACTTATGGAATGACATAAGTTTGCGTTTCTCATACTTGATGCTGACTACCTTTGCCAATGGTAGTGCCCCAAAAATGCTGTTATGTGTAAGTTAGCCACCGTAACCAGCATCGGCCGCGACGCTCCACTGCGCGGGAACGTCACGTTGCGGCGTCCGATAGTCGGGACCCACGGTACAGCCGGTCAGCACGAACGCGATCAGCGCGGCGAGCGGGTTGCGTGGACTGCGGTGAACCGGGTCAAGGGACGACTCCTGCGAGGCCTGACGGGCCGTTTGCGTTGCGGGAAATCCGTGCGGGGGAATGGTAGGGGCAATCGGCGGTGCGGGGAAGACGATTTACACGGAGTTACACACTGCGTGGGCAGGCAGGTCCGGCGCGCGGCGCCGACTTCGATGAAGGGCATGTCGAGGTGAGCATCGTCCTGTCCATTCTGATCACTGACTCCTCGCGACAGTGATCCAGTCCTGCCCGGGCGCTGGACGTTTCCTTCCGACGCGGGAATCACGCTCATCTCATGGCAAACAGTTCCTGGTGGAAACGGTCTTCCAAAGGCAGGCCCTGCGCGGAAAAATCCCGCCGCAGCGCCGCACCGAAGCCGGCCGGCCCGCAGAACCAGATACTGGCATCGCGCCAATCCGGCACCGCGGCGCGGGTGCGCTCGCCGCTCAAGCGACCGTCGCGGGCGGTGACCAGCACATGCAGCCGGATGCCCGCGGCTGCGGCATCCGCTGTCAGCTTGGCGATGGCGTCTTCGTCGACGTCGGCGGTCGAGTGAAACAGGTCGATCTGCGGTGGCCGGAACGCATCCGCATGTGTCTGCCGCTCCAGCGCCATGTGCTTCATGCGAGCGATGAAGGGCGTGATGCCGATACCGCCGCCAATCCAGATCTGCCGGGGCTGACGGTCGTCGAAATCGAAGTAGCCGTAGGGCCCTTCGATCTTCACATCCTGCCCGACGTGCAGTCGTTCGCGCAGTCGACTGG
>JAGTVB010000253.1 GCA_018224385.1 Gammaproteobacteria bacterium | reverse complement strand
CCTCGAGTCCCAGTGAGCATGACCAAACTGCGATGCCATGGCATTTCTCTCGAAGTTGTTCTATCTGTTTGCAACTGAGTTCCGCTCGATAGCAAATCCAGACATCAAGATCGCTACGTGCGGAATAACCGATGCTCCCACTGCTGCCCATGAGATAGATACCATAGATATCCGCGGCCGGGATGGCCCGTTTGACGGTCGGAAAGGTTCGAACATGTTTGGCGGCGCACAGCAACGTTGTTCGAGCCGGAGCGTATCCTGAAACACCACTCGGAGTATCTTTGGTCACATAGCCGGGCATTAGCGGGTGGTTGATGTGAAATAGTAGCGGCAACAGCTGGACAAAAAGCTGTTGTCTTGGTGTGAGAGTCTGTCGTACTCGCTCAATACGAGAGCGGCTAATCAAGAGAAAACGCTGACGAATTTGTCTTATTTCCGGACCATCAATTCTCAGGGGGGGAAAGCGTGACGCATTCACCAGCAAGCAGCACCATTGGGTTTGGTTATTGACCCGATCTTGTAGTACGGCTGGCGTTGACAGAGTCCATCTGACTCCATCTCGACCCCATGCAGCGGCAGAGCAACTGATAATGAGCTATCGGCACCGACGGCAATTATTCTATAGTCACGTCCTATCGAGCCGTGCACGGTGGTGGGCTCGCGTTCCAGCCGGTGCCAGGAAGCTGTGACTCATGGCGGATGGCGCAATTGATTCTAACGACGCATCCGTTCGTTCGTCCGAGAGCGCCATAAGGGAGCGCTGCAGACGCCATCAGCAATAATGCCAGTATTTTGACATGGTGCTGATAGCCGTTCGTGCAGCGTATCGATATGTGTATGATTCACAACGCGCTAGCATCCGGGCTGCGTGGCATGGACTTTGCCCAGGCAAGACTCTGAGCCTAGTTTGCAGGAAAGGATGGCGATGGCCCCACACTCATATTCCACCATTAGCGTTCCGAGCCCTCAAACCACAACCATCGGGCAGGAGCTCAGGCTAGTTACTAGTCAAAAGCTGCGCCTCGAGAAGGAGCCTGGACTACCGGATAGGGAGTGGCTGCTCGATCTTACCCATACCCTCCAAACTACCCTTGATGTGGAAAAGCTGATTGAACTATTTAGTGCGCAGGTTAGCTATGTGCTGTCTGGAATAGGTGTTGAATACTGGGGGTATAAAGGTG
This sequence comes from Gammaproteobacteria bacterium, assembly GCA_018224385.1. Taxonomy (GTDB): domain Bacteria; phylum Pseudomonadota; class Gammaproteobacteria; order HK1; family HK1; genus JAGTVB01. The sequence goes on along the minus strand of JAGTVB010000253.1, from coordinate 26,800 downwards.
ATATCTGCGCATCTTTTGGAGAATCTTATGAACACGCATGTGCGTATAATTTGGTGCTAGAGGAATCGAATCTGGGAACTGTGACTTTCAGTCGACCACAGCCTTTTACGCAGAGCATTCGTGCCATTATTGAAAACGCACTGTGCAGCCTGGTCTATCCACTTCGCAACAGCCTCCTGCATCGCGACGCTCTGCAGGCGGCAACTCGCGATCCGCTAACCGGAGTCAATAATCGGATGAGTCTAAACACCATCCTTAAGCGCGAAGTGGATTTATCGCACCGTCACGGTAACCCCTTGTCGATCATCATGCTAGACGCCGACCAGTTCAAAGCGGTCAACGATACGCACGGTCACCTTGTCGGGGACACCGCCTTAAAAGCGCTGGCCGGGTGCATTAAGGCAACGGTGCGCGACAGTGATATCGTTTTTCGCTATGGGGGCGAGGAATTCCTGATTGTTCTCAGCAGCACCGACATTGCCGGCGCTTCGCTTCTCGCGGAACGATTGAGGTCCGCTGTGCAGGATTTGACGATTCGAAGTGAAGAGATCTCGATTAAAATCACCGTCAGCTTGGGAGTTGCTACCCTTCAGGAAGGGGATGACAGTGTGCGCCTGCTTCAGAGAGCTGATCGAGCGTTGTATGAAGCAAAATCGACCGGAAGGAACGGTGTAACCAGCGTCGCCGGACAGGAACCGGATGAGAGCGTGCCGCAAGACACGCTGATTTCGCCAGCCCACTCCTCTTAGAAGCCGTCTTAAAAATGTCGCGAGCGCCGGAGTCGCAGGGTGCACGGTAGCGACAAAATCATCCGGAACGATGTTGAACAACGGCAAAGCTGTCCCGAAGAGGGGGCGAAGCCCGGAATAAAGCGCGTCACAGCCGCTGTGCATCCACGCAGGCACGAGAATTCTCTAAGTGGCTGCGCAACGCTGCTCGGCAAACGCATTCGCTTTTTGAAAACGGCCTCTCGAGACACTCGTTCATCGCGGATCCCTACCTACTCACAGGCAAACTTTGATAGACACGCACGATCCTTTGACCGGCCGTCCACAGACTGAGCACGGCGAGTATGTAGATAGCTTCCAGAAGTATCCCCAGCACCAGACCGGCAGTTATCATTAGCACGCGTTCCGGCCGACTCGCCACCCCCCCTTTACAGGATAGACCGAGTGTTTCCGCGCGCGCGCGCGTATAGCTTGTCAACATCCCTCCGAGCATGGCGAGAACCACTATACTTACTGCGCTCGCCTGGCCCTGGGAAGCGAAATAATAAGCGATAGCAGCAAACATGGTTCCTTCGCCCACACGGTCTAGAGCCGAATCAAGGAAAGCGCCAAAATCTGTCACTTTCTGGGCAGTTCTTGCCAGTAGCCCATCCAAAAGATCCAAGCTACTGGCAAATAAAAAGACGATCCCCGCCGTCACGTGCCAGCCAAGAACTACCAGCCAAGAAGCGGTGAGGGCAAGGAGCAAACCGGCTACGGTGATCTGATTTGGAGAGATCTGCAGACGCACGAGCAGCCTTACCGGCGGCATCAATAGTGTCTGGAGACGACGTTGTGCCAGCATTCTGACCCGTTCCATCATCGGCATGGGAAAGCTACGCTATCGAAGTGTCACGTTGCTAATCATCAGCGCGGAGGACTGCTGTAGGGATGATTGTTTTAGAAGCCGTTGAAAAAACGGCGGCAGTTGTCAGAGCAACGCCGCTGTCCGGCGGCGCGCGTTCTTCCGCGATGGCGACACCAAAGCGCGTGTGCATGCTAGCTGTAGTAGAAAAACAAATAAAATCCGAGCAAGCCGGCCACCCAAAGCACCATACGGGCACTCAACCAGGTGCGCACCAGGGTGCTCTGCGGACCAAAATGCCGGTACATCGTTTGCCCAAGAACTAACATCTGCCCGCGAACCCCATCACTAAGGGCGCTGGCAAGCGGTACACTCGCGCGGCTAATCCCGCGAACAGCGTCGGGGAGAACCTTTCGGTAAATCCACTCGGCATCGAGATTGACAGAACGCAGTTCGGGAGGATAAAGATTGGTTAACTTAAGCCAAGTAAAGGCCAGTGCAGAGAAGAACAGTAACTGTAGCTGCGCGATGACATGCGTTGCATCATAGGGCGTATACACTACTTCAAAAGGCAACAGTTCATACAGCATCCACGGATATATTCCGATAAACACACAAAGCGCCCCGGCAATCCACATGGCGAGCAGCATGTTGTTCGGCGGTTCACTGGTGCGCAGACCCGCATCGTGAGCAAAGAAGGCAAAGAAAGGAATCTTGATGCCGGCATGGTGGAACACGCCTGCCGAGGCAAATAGCAGCGCCAACCATACTCCGGGATGGCCTTCCTGCAGCACAGCGACCATTATCATAGACTTGCTTACGAAGCCGCTAAAGAGCGGAAAAGCCGAAATGGAAGCGGCGCCGACGATACAAAGTCCAGCCGTCATCGGCATACTCTTGTACAGCCCCCCGAGTTCCGATCCATTGATGCGCCCCGTCATATGCAACACGGCCCCCATAGACATCATAAGTAGGCCTTTGAAAAGCACATCATTGAAAGCGTGAGCGACGGCGCCATTCACAGCCAAGGCGGTGCCAATTCCAATCCCGCACACCATGAATCCGATCTGATTAATCATGCTGTAAGCCAACACCCGGCGCAGATCGTTTTCGATGACCGCGTAGAAAATTGGGAAACATGTCATTACCGCTCCGATGTAAATCAACGCTTCGGTACCGGGGAAACCCCGCGCAAGCGCATAAACAGCCACCTTCGTGGTAAAAGCACTGAGAAAAACCGCCCCCGTTGGTGTCGCCTCGGGGTAGGCATCGGTGAGCCAGTTGTGCGCCAATGGAAAAGCGCACTTGATGCCGAAGGCGAGGAAGATCAGCAATCCTCCTGAGCTACCGATCCCGATGAATTCAAACGCCAGAGTCCCCGTCTCCTGAACGCGCATAACCGCTCCGGCCAGCAACATTACGCCGGACAAGACCTGGATGAGGAGATAACGCAAACCCGCAGCCGTTGCCCGGTCGGTTCGGCGGGAAAGGATCAAAAACGCCGACGATACAGCCATCAGCTCCCAAAATATGAAAAGCGTAATGAAATCACCCGCAAACACCGCACCGAGGGCACTGCCCGCATAAACCAACCCGGCAACATGTTGCGTTGTGTCGCGTACGTGCAGCGAAAAAATGACAGCAATCAGCGCCGCAAGATGGAAAAGATAGCCGAACAGCAAACTGAGCTCGTCGACGCGAACTGGAATTAATTCGTAGTCAAGAAAAAGCAGTTGCCAATCGTCGCCCTGTTCTAGATTGATGACATTAGCGCCGCTCAATAGGGGGATCAGCAATAGCGCAACACGGCGGAGACGGCCACCAATCGCGGGAATAAACAGTGCCCCGATCAAAAAAATGGCATAGGGAGGGAGGCTATCCATCGCTGTAATAGCGTTCGCCGACCATGACCAGTTTGCGCAGTTGCTTAGCGACCAGCACTAACATCACGCAAGCGACGAAGCCGTAGAAGGCATAGAACCCCCACAAGTCTTCCCAGGCATGCATCGTGTGGCGATGATAGAAGACATCGATAACTAACAATCCCACACACAGGACATGGAAGATCCACAGAACCTTGGTCGTGTTCTCGGGCTTGTCGAAGAAATGTTGTGGCGGCTGATTCATATCGTCCTCCTTATGGATTGCCATGCGTTGCTCTGCTCATGCATGCTGCCAAGGCCGCTTATCCTCTTGGCGCGTTCACAATCGTCTTAACTCCCTCGCTTCCCAAAGGTCAACGGGCGTTTTCAGGAGCCACAATCTGATTCATAAGACTGTAGAAGGGATCAGGATTAAAAAATAACCAAACGCACCCCAAAGCAGTAACCGATAAAGCAATTAAGCAGAACATAGGTGCTTCTCGTATGCCGGCAGGCGTCCGTGCGTCCTTCTCCCCCGCTGGCGGCGCGCCAAAGAAAGCGCGCACGGGAATGGGCAAGAGATAAGCAACATTGAACAGTGAGCTCGCCATCAACACGCCGAGCAGGAGAAACTGATGCGCTTCGACGGTGCCGACGGCGAGATACCATTTGCTCCACATGCCACCCATAGGGGGCAAGCCGATGATGCTCAAGCTACCGATCAAGAACGCGAACATGGTAATGGGCATGGTGCGCCCCAGCCCCCCCATCTCACTGATCTCGGTTTTGTGGGCCGCCACCATAATGGCGCCAGCGCAAAAAAACAGCGTAATTTTTGCAAACGCATGCATTACGATCTGCAGGCCACCGCCAACGACTCCCCAGGCGTTGGCCAAAAGCGCCCCGAGCACAACATAGGACAGCTGGCTAATGGTCGAGTATGCCAGTCTAGCTTTTAGATTGTCGCGAGTCATCGCCACAATGGAGGCAATGAGGATGGTCGCCGCGGCCACGTAGGTGAGCCAATGAGTGATACCCGATGCAGAAAGCAAATCGAGGCCAAATATATAGATAGCCACCTTTAAAATGGCGAAAACACCGGCTTTCACCACCGCCACAGCATGCAGTAAGGCGCTCACCGGAGTCGGTGCCACCATGGCGGCTGGCAGCCAGCGGTGAAAGGGCATCAGCGCCGCCTTTCCCATCCCAAAAACATACAACGCGAAAAGGATACCGAGCACTAGAGGGGAGGCCACATCGGTCAGGATGCCTCCCGGGACAAAGTCCAATGTGCCGGCTAGAGACCAGGTCCAGACAATTGCTAAGAGCTGCAGGCCAATGGAAGTGCCGAGCAAAATGCCGAGGTAAAGCCGGCCCGCTCGTTTCGCCTCCTCAGTGCCCGAGTGCGTGACGAGGGGATAGGTGGATAAAGTGAGCACCTCGTAAAAAACGAACAACGTAAACATATTGGCGGCGAAGGCAACCCCCATTGCGCTGGATATCGCAATAGCAAAGCACACATAAAATCGCGTCTGATTCGGTTCATGGTGCCCTCGCATGTATCCGATTGAGTAAACCGATGTGACGATCCATAGGCCACTCGCCACCAAGCCAAACAGCATCCCCAGCGGCTCAACCTCCAGCGCGATGGGTAAGCCGGGCAAGCTGGCAAACAGGATAGCTGCCGGACGGGATCCGGCAGCAACTGCTGGATAAAGTGAGAGCACCACGCCAAATAAGACGCCGCCGGTGGCTAAGGTCATTGCCTCACGCACATTTGGGCGACTTCCGGTAAAGCCGATCAGCACCGCACCGATTGCCGGAATTACAGGGGCCAGCAGGACGGCTAGGTCCGGATTCACGGTAACGGACTCAATAGCGCCTGCGCAGCGCGTTGCGCTATGTCAATGGGAAAGGAGGGAGATATTCCGAAGTAAACGTTGGCGAGGATCACGACCCAAGTGGGTACCAGCATCGACCATGGAGCCTCCTGAAACCGGGTAGGATGTCCCCGGTTCGGCGCGGTCCGGAAGTAGGCCGCTTCGACCACGCGCCAGATATAAACAACGGCCAGCAGTGATGTGAACAATATAATTCCCGCCACCGGCCACCAAGACCGCTCCAATGCCCCTAAAACCAGATACCACTTACTAATAAAACCCACGGTTAGAGGAACGCCGATGAGACTCAATCCTCCCACGACAAAAGCCGCCATGGTCCAGGGCATGTACCGCCCTATTCCGGCGATCTCTTGCAGTGTTACCGCCCGAAGCCGAAATGCGAGGCAGCCGACCGCCATGAACAACCCCGCCTTTATCAACGCATGATTGAACAGATGCACGATGCCCGCCGTCAAACCGGTGACCGAAACCAGGCTTATTCCCAGGACCATATATCCGATTTGAGCAATACTGGAGTAGGCGAGCATGCTCTTGATGTTGTCCTGAAAAATGGCGACCACCGAACCAAATACGGTGGCAAGCAAGGCGATTGCGATCAGCAGCCCCCCCTCCGCCATCACCTCGAAAGAGAAGTAAGGTCCTACAATGGTGAAGAAAAACCGCAGCAACATATACACCCCCACTTTGGTCGCTGTGGCGGCAAGCAGTGCGGAAACCGCTGAGGGGGCATACGTGTAGGCGTTGGGAAGCCAAGAGTGCAAGGGGAACAAAGCAATCTTTAAACTGATTCCCACCGTCAGGAATCCAAAAGCGACGATGACGGTTCGGGTACCAGCAACCGCCGGGAGGTGCCTGGCCAGATCCATCATGTTCAGGGTCCCGGTCATCATGTACAGCAATCCGATGCCGATCAAAATGAAGGTGGCGCCGATCGTTCCCATGACGAGATAACGGTAGGCAGCTGTCAAAGCACGTCGCTCTGGACCGAGACTGATCAGGGCATAGGATGAGAGGGAGGAAATTTCCAGGAACACGAACAGATTGAAGGCATCCCCCGTGACCGCCATTCCCAACAGACCGGTGACGCAAAGCAGCCACAGGGTATAGAAGAGATAAATGCGCTCCGCTGGGATTTCTTTTTCGACACTGGCGCGGGCAAACAACACGACCAGTGCACTGACACCGGCAACGATGACCAACACGAACGCATTGACGACATCGACGCGATATTCGATCCCCCATGGCGCCGCCCAGCCGCCCAACGGATAGGAGATGGAACCCTCGGTCAGAACCCGCGCGAGTAGTGCTGTGGCGACACCAAAGCAAATCCAGTTAATGAGCGTCGCAAGCCCCCATGCAAGGCGCGGTCGCCTCAGCAGTACACAGACGGGGGCGGCGATGAGGGGAACAACGACCTGCAATGCCGGCAAATGAGCGCCGATCATGGCTGAGAATCTTCCGCCTTCTCTATTTCGTCCTCCTCCACCGAGTTGTATGCCTGGTGGATGCGCACGACCAGCGCTAGTCCCAAGGCCGTGGTGGCAACGCCAACCACGATAGCGGTGAGAATAAGCACATGCGGCAGCGGATTTGCATATCGGGGAATGCCCTCCGCGAGGATAGGAGCGGTACCACCTTCTACCTCGCCCATGCTGATATACAGGATAAAAACAGAAGTCTGGAAAATGTTAAGTCCCACGATCTTCTTGACAAGATTGTGGCTTGCGATAACCACATACAGGCCCGCCATCATGAGCACAATAACGATCCAGTAGTTGTAGAGTCCCAAAATCTCAGCAGGCATTTATCAATACAGCCGGTCGCGCGGTACGCGATCAGCACGTCCTCTAGTCAAATCCTGAGCGACTCTAATGCCCCGCCTCGGCCAGTCTCCAAGGCAAAGCTCCTGCGTCTATTAAGCGAAGCGCGGTAGTGTTTGGCACGGCCTGACCTTCTGAAGGGTGACGCTGACCAAGCGATGACCCTGAGCCGTTATTCTCAGCAGGTCCTGATGGAGGCCGTTTGGCATGCAACTAGGAACTGCAATAAGTGGCTATTGCAGGAATGAAGCGAGCGCCGGAAGAGCCAAGGTGTGGAGCGGCTCAACAGCCTCCTACTTGCCTGTGCACTCGAAATTTATCCCCCTCTGCGGCGCCAATCGCTTGCGGTCGCGCAAAACGTCTTCTCGGCCATTTTGTGTCGAGCCGCCGCGCGATGCCGCTCTGCGGGCATAATTGTTGTTACTATCGCTTCTTAAAGCTGTCGTATCTCTAGTTCCGCCCGCCTCCCCCACACTGGATCGAGACGCTCGCGTTCGCGTTCGGCTTAACGTGAAAATAAGTAGAACAAGCGAACCATGGTGGCCGCGACCGTCGTTCCGACGCCAAACTCAATGAGCATTATTCCAAGGTGCTGCCCTTTGATGGGCTCGGTGCTGAGCACGCTGTAGTCAAGGAATTGCCCTCCCAAGAGCATTGTGGCCACCCCTACCCCCGCGTACAGCAGCAAGCCTGCGGCAATCAACAGCCGGACGGTAGCCGGAGATGCTACTAAGCCCGCATCATTAACGCCGAAGATAAGGCCATACAGGATAAATCCGGCGGCGAATATCACCCCGGCCTGAAATCCGCCACCCGGTCCAAAGTCACCGTGGAACTGCACATAGAGCGCAAAGAGTAGAATGAAAGGTACGAGCAATTTTGCGATAACATGGAGAATCAGGTGATGCTGCATGGTATTTCCGAGCATGCCCGTAACGCCCGACGCCCTACGCGGGCGTTTGTTACTGGAGGCCGGTGGCGCTTTTGACCCTGGGGTCTTTCGGCGCCGCCCCTGCAACAAGCCCATGACGCCGATGGCGGCGGTGAGGATCACCGTAGTCTCGCCAAGCGTATCGTAACCACGGTAGCTTGCCAGCACTGAGGTCACAATATTCGGCACCCCGATCTCAGCCAGTGAGTCTTCAATGTAGCGGGGTACGACATGGAGGTTCACCGGCGCGTTCGGATCGCCGTAGTGAGGCATGTCCAGCGTACCGTAGAGTAACGCGCCCCCCGTAATCAGCACCACGAGCATCGGCAACCAGGGGCGCTCACGGTGTTCCCTCGGTTCCCCTGCAATCCGACCCAGGGTGCCGAGCATGAGGATGGTCGCAATACCCGCCCCAACGGCGGCTTCCGTAAAGGCCACATCCACGGCATCCAGTACCACGAACAGGGCCGCTGACAGGAGGCTGTAGAATCCCGTGAGCATCACCACGGCAAACAGATCTCTAAGCCTCACGATCGCCAAGGCGATAACGGCGAGAAAGCTCAACAACACGATGTCGATCACGTGTTCGATCGACTGTCCTCCCGTTGCTCGCCGAGCCGAGGCTTAAGCCCCCCATGCAAAGCGGCCTGAGCGAGAGCATGCGACGCCGTGGGACTGGTAAACAGCATGAACAATATGATCAAGACCAGCTTGATAGATGCTTGGGTCAGGCCCGCTTGCAACATCAGGCCCACCAGAATTGCACCGGCTCCCATGGTGTCCGTCACGCCCGCTGCATGCACTCGGGTGAAAAAATCCGGCAATCGAAGTAGCCCAATCCCTCCGACGAGTAGACAAAAACCGCCGGTCAAGAGAAGCGTCCAACTGAGGGCATTCCAGATAAGCTCGATCACGGCCGTTCCTCATCGCGCGTGACCTCAGGGTTAGAAAAGCCCGCTTCCCCGTATTCAAAGAACTTCAGAATCGCAATGGTACCGATGAAATTGATGAGCGCATACACTAGCGCGATGTCTAAGAAATCAGGCCGTTCCGTGAGAAAGCCAAATACAGAGATGATCAAGACAGTCTTCGTACCCAGCACATTCACCGCTAGGATCCGGTCATAAACCGTTGGACCGAGCAATACCCGTATCATGGCCAGCGCCATGGCTACGAGGATCGCGGCGGCAGCAGCAATAAACATCAGGAATGCTTCTCCAGCAAAGTGACACGCCGGTCCATTTCCCCGCCTGCGAGTGCTTCGGCACCCTCGCGGGTTAGCGCGTGAACGAGGATCTGGTCCCCTTGAAGCTTCATCGCGAGCGTTCCCGGCGTGATGGTGATGGAATTGGCGTAGGTAACCCGGCCGATGTCGGTGTGCTGACTCGCCTTAACCCAAATCAGGGTGGGACTGATAGGCAGCCGCGGATCGAGAATGCGGCGCACCACATCAACGTTGGACCAAACGATCTGCAACATCAACCAGGGCCAGTAGCCCAAAACGCGGCCGAACAGAAGATGGATCGGGCGCCATTCCCGATCGACGAGATCCATCCGCAGTGCGATGAAAACGACGAACGCGCAGGAGAGGAGACCCAATCCAAGCAACATTGGCCGCAAGTAACCGGACAGTACGCACCACAGTGCGAATAGAACGAAACCAAGGCTGAGCGCATGTGTCAAGACTAATCCTCCCCCGCTGGATGGCATTGCTGGCAGTCAGCCAGACGAATGCCGCCCCTCGTGCACACTCGTTCTTCGGCCGACAGCGTTGTACCGGCGCCGAGCTTTTCTTGGCAGCCTGTACGCGCTCGTCGTGCGGTTCGAGCTTGAGAAGCACTGTTGTTATGGCGCAGTTATAATACCGAGCCGCGGCGCGGTCAACACATGGTAGCTTTTTCATCTTCCAGAAAGCCATTTGCCAAGTGGTGTTTGCCGAGGATGCGGCCTAGGAAGTCAGACACATGAGCGCAGAATTACTTATCAATGTCACCCCAACCGAGACCAGGGTAGCGCTAATCGAAAACGGCGTGCTGCAAGAGCTGTTCGTTGAACGTGCCAAACGGCGGGGCCTGGTGGGCAATGTCTTTAAGGGGCGTGTCTCCAGAGTACTGCCAGGCATGCAGGCCGCCTTCGTCGACATCGGTCTCGAACGAGCCGCCTTTCTTCACGTCTCGGACATCGCGGCCCTACCCCGCAAATGTCGTTTGCTGGCCGATGACTCGATGCCTCTTCAAGGCGAGAGCAGCAGCACGATACGACCGGAAGAGCTGGCCGGCCCGGCAGGCTTTGAGCCTCGGCCTCACGAGAACATTACGGAACTGCTCACACAGGGCGATGAGCTGCTCGTCCAGGTCATCAAAGATCCCCTTGGGACGAAAGGGGCTCGCTTAACGACACACATTGCAATTCCTTCTTGCTATATCGTCTATATGCCCATGTCGGATACCGTGGGGGTTTCTCAGCGCATCGAAGATGAGGATGAACGGCAACGGCTGCGTACCATCGTACGCAATTATCTCCATGAATCATGCGCTTTGATGAACGGCATGAACGTCCGTCCAAGGGACGCGAGCCCTGTGAGCGCGTTGCGTCGTCCAGGCAGCCTTCGCCCTGAGCACCTGCCGGAGCCCTCTAGCGGGCTTCGCTTCGCCATGGCATTACCGATGTGGCGCTCGAGTGACTTAGGCCAACCCAACGAGCCGCGCGGTACCACCATGGCGCAGGCCATTAACCCGGTTTGGGCTGCAACTCCGCCTCAACCGCCCGCCGTTTCCGGTGGCTACATCGTGCGCACCGCCGCGGAACATGCGTCAGAGCACATGCTGAGAGCGGACATGATCTTCTTGCAGAAGCTGTGGCATTCGCTTCTAGAGCGGGCCGCCAGCAAGCCGGCACCCTGCGCCGTGCATGAGGAGCTGCCGCTCGTCATGCGCACCCTGCGCGAGCTCATCGGCACGGAGCTCGAGGAAGTGCGCATCGATTCCTACGACATGTATCAGCGGGTGGTCGATTTCACGCGCCGATTCATCCCGGATACGGTGTTTCGGATCAAACACTACGTCGGCGAGCGGCCAATTTTTGACCTCTACGGCGTGGAGGACGAAATCCAAAAGGCTTTGGAGAGAAAGGTTCATCTCAAGTCGGGCGGATATCTCATCATCGATCAGACCGAAGCAATGACCACCATCGACGTCAATACCGGGGCATACGTCGGACACCGCAATCTCGAAGAAACCATCTTCAAGACCAATCTAGAAGCAACCCAAGCGATCGCACGGCAGCTGCGGCTGCGCAATCTGGGCGGAATCATCATTATCGACTTCATCGATATGTTCAGTGAAGACCATAAGCGCCAGGTACTTCGTGCACTCGAAAAGTGGCTCGAGCGGGATCATACTAAGACGCACATCAGTGAGGTTTCATCCCTCGGACTGGTGCAGATGACCCGCAAGCGTACTCGTGAGAGCCTCGAGCACATCCTCTGTGGGGTGTGCCCCACGTGCGGCGGGCGTGGCTCGGTGAAGACCCCCGAAACGGTCTGCTACGAAATTTTTCGCGAAATCATGCGCGAAGCCCGCCAGTATGACGCAGAGAAGCTTCTCGTGCTCGCTTCGCAGGAAGTCATTGATACGCTCGTGGACGAGGAATCATCGGCTTTCGCCGAGCTCGAGGCGCTCATCGGAAAGCCAATCAAGCTGCAGGTGGAAGCCCTCTACACCCATGAGCAGTTCGACGTAGTTCCGTTATGATCAAGCCCATAACCCTTGACCCAGCATCGCGTCGAGACGACAGCGCCCAGGGCTGGGAAAAGGCGCCACGGTCCATCGGCCGTGTGGTTGTCGCGCTATCCGGGGGTGTGGACTCCGCCGTAACCGCGTGGCTATTGCAGCGCCGGGGATACGCTATTCAACCCTTATTCATGAAGAACTGGGAGGAGGATGACCGGCAAGGTTACTGCGCCGCCGCCGCAGATCTGCACGATGCCGAGGAGGTATGCCAGCGGCTCGGGCTGGGGCTGCGCACCGTTAACCTGTCGAGCGAATACTGGGACCGGGTGTTCACCCCGTTCCTGGCCGCTTACCAGGCGGGGCAAACCCCGAATCCTGATGTGCTTTGCAACCAGGAAATCAAGTTTCGCATCTTTCTGGATCATGCGCTGGCGCTCGGAGCGAGTCACATCGCCACCGGGCACTACGCGAGAGTCCTCCAGAACGACGACGGATTTCATCTGCTGAAAGGCTGTGACCACGACAAGGACCAAAGTTATTTCCTTCATCGTCTTGATCAATCGCAGCTGGGCCGGGCGCTTTTTCCCCTTGGCGAGCTCACCAAGCCAGAGGTACGACGCCTGGCCGTCGGGGCCAAGCTGCCGGTGCATGCGAAAAAGGACAGTACCGGTATTTGTTTCATTGGTGAGCAGCCCTTCAAGCGCTTCCTCGGCCGTTACCTGGCCTATGCTCCAGGCGCCATCGAGACCCTGGAGGGAGACGTCTTGGGACAGCACGCCGGGCTCGGCTACTACACTTTGGGGCAGCGGCGCGGCCTTGGCATTGGCGGCCGGCAGGGCGGAACCGGCGCACCCTGGTATGTGATTGCCAAGGATTTGCCACGCCGAGCTCTCATCGTGGCCCAGGGCCATCAGCACCCGGCGCTCTATGCCCGTACCTTGGTTGCACAGGATGTTCACTGGATACCGCAGCGACGGTTCAAATTCCCGCTGCGCTGCCAAGCGAAAACCCGTTACCGCCAAACGGATCAACCCTGCGAGGTCGACACCGATCAAAACCGCCACTATTACCGTGTTCGCTTTGATGAACCGCAATGGGCACCGGCGCCAGGCCAGTTTGTGGTTTTTTATGAAGGCGCCGAATGTCTGGGCGGAGGAATGATCCGCACGCAGAAGTGGTGAAAAAACTCCGGCGAGCACGCCGAGTACAAGGCGCATGGTGCGCAGTGCCACGACCTATCCGATGGATCGGCGAGGAGCACGCACCACAGGGCGCCGCCCAGGAAAGACGCACTCGGTTCAATTAAAAGCTCTGCTTGTGGGTGAGGCCGAACCGCGAGTTTGCGTAGGAGGGAAAGAAATGCAGGTTGCGACCGCGCGGGGGCTCGAAGACCCGCGGCAAGTCGATCAAGTACTCGCACTGGCGAGCGTCTTCCAAGCCGCCGCGTTGGTCCAGGAGCTGGCGCGCACCGGCACCGCGGACATGGAGGCGTTTGGCACCAGCCTTTATAGCGTGCTGCAACTCGACGCGGAAAATACGGAATCGGTCTTTGGGCGATGGGAAGGCTTGAAACGAGGCCTCCAAGTGCTGTGCCAACAAATGCAACGGCGCATACAGCCGCTCGATCGCGAAGTGACGCGTTATGTCATCAGCCTATTGTCTCTTGAGCGCAAGTTGCTCAAGCGCCCTGATCTGCTCGAGTTCATTCACAAAGGGGTCAAATCCGCAAGCACCCAAGCGGCTTTTTTCTCACCGACACACGAAAATGTGATTGCCGGACTGGCGGATCTCTACACGCACACCCTCAGCACACTGAGACCTAGAATGCTCGTCAGAGGAGAATCAAGACATCTGCAGAGCCGTGAAAACGTAAATAAAATCCGCGCGCTATTACTTGCGGGAGTTCGTGGGGCGGTGCTTTGGCGCCAGCTCGGAGGAAGCAGCTGGCGCCTGTTGCTCTGGCGTGGCAAGCCGCTTTTTCGCACGGCCGAAACGCTTCTCGCGAGTGCGCAACAGGACAGTCAAACTCAAAATGGCAGCAGTGGCTCACCGTTACCCTAAGCTTGCCCGATCCCTCACAAGCTTTCCTGGAAACAACGGCGCTGGTGATAACGGCAGGCGCCTCTCATGCGCTCTTAGGTACGCTCCGGCTGTAAGGAGTTCCATTGCGGAGAGTTTTCGCCCCGCTCGGGGCCAACCTTCACCTTACAGCCGTTCTAAATCGTTCCAGACGATTTTGTCGCCACCCTGCACCGTGCGACCCGGCGCTTGAGACAGTATCAAAACAGCGCCCTAGGTGCCGTGGGCGTCCGGTATGTGGAGCACGGTACCGACGCGAATGAGATCCCCGGAAAGGTTATTCAATGTTCGCAGGGCATCGACAGGCACCTGGTAGCGTTGTGCAATGTCGGAGAGCGTATCGCCCTTCCCGATAACGTGTTGCCGGGCCGCCAAAAGCGTGTTCGGCGGCGGATTCACCGTCAAGTAGCCGAACAAGCCACGAAACATCGCTTTGGCGAGACGGCGCTGATGATCGGCAGTGCGAAGCTTGCGCTCTTCGCTGGGGTTGGAGATAAACCCCGTCTCGACCAGAATTGAGGGAATATCTGGAGACTTCAGAACCACGAAACCGGCACGCTGAACGCTCGCTTTGTGGGGCTTTCCCAAACGCTGTAACTCGCGCAGAACGGATGCCCCGACGTCAATACTTGCGCTCACCGTGGCCGTCTGCGACAAATCAAGCAGCACCGATACTAGGAGATCGTCTTTGTCTTGTATGCTGACACCACCGACACGATCGGCGCTATTTTCCCTATCGGCTAACCATTTCGCGGCCTCACTGCTGGCGCCATTGTTGGATAGCGCGTACACCGAGGACCCCGAGATACCGGGGTCATGGTAGGCATCGGCATGTATGGAGATGAAAACATCCGCGTCTGCCTCGCGCGCAATTTCGATACGGCGGCGCAACTCGAGGTATTCGTCGCCTTGACGCACCAAAACGGCGCGCATGCCCCGCTGGTCATTGATGAGGCGAGCCAGGCGGCGGGTGATAGACAGCACCACATCTTTCTCAAGGGTGCCCTTACGGCCCCGGGCGCCGGGATCTTTTCCACCGTGCCCGGCATCCAGTGCGACCACGATGTCGCGGAGCCTGCCGGAAGAAACATCCAATGCTTTAGCGACTTGCGGAGAAGGCGCACCTTTTTGGGTGAGCGCCTGCAGGTCAATGACCAATCGATGCCCGTACTCCCCGTTTGGCTTCAAGACAAAGCTCTGGGGCCGCACCGGCGCCTTCACATCGAGCACCACGCGCAGGTCGCTTCCATTACGCTTTGCGGTACGGATGCGGCTCAATAAACGGTCTGCCGGGTCCGGCTGAGGTACGGTCTGGCGCACCCGTACGTTGTTCATGTCAACAACAACGCGCTGCGGATCGGCTAAGGTAAAAAGAGAGTGCTCCACAGGAGCGCTCAGGTCGAAGACAATACGGCTCTGAGCCGGTGCTCGGGAGGCGCGAATATTCTCCACCTCAACTTGTGCCCCAAGACAGGGGGGCAGTAACAAGAGCATGACTGCGACGTAATATCCCCTCATAGCGCCCTACCTGAATCAAGCCATCGATTCACCAAAGATTTCTAATACATTCGGCAGGTTGTTGCAAATTATTTATAAACGTTATTAAGTGGTCGGTGGGAGCCGAGTGGTTTAAAAGTAGCCCGCCACGCCACCTCAGACGCTGCCGCCGCGGCCGTTTTAAAACCACTGCTTGGGAACGAATACTCAAGAAACGCTCAGCCGCTGTGCTGTGGGAAATCAGGCTGACCCGCCGGCCCTGCTCGGCAAATTCAATCTTGATTGTGAGATCGGCTGGGGGCAGCCAGCCCGCTCCGCGCTCGGGCCACTCGATGAGGCAAAGGGAATCGTCGGTGAAGTAATCTCGCGCTCCCAGGTACTCAAGCTCCTCAGGATCGCTCAGACGATAGAGATCGAAGTGATAGACGCGGTTTTGACAGATGTCGTAAGGCTCGACCAGCGTATAGGTTGGGCTTCGAATGGGGCCTGTCACGCCCAGGGCGCGCAGCCATCCGCGCACGAGTGTTGTCTTTCCAGTGCCGAGTTCCCCTTCCAGGCCGATAATGCCAGCGCGCACCCCGCTTCTACCCAGCCGCGCACCTAGGGCTTCCATTTCACGTGCATCGGGTATGTGCACCTAAGGACAGAGGATACTAGGCTATGACAGAGACGGATTGACTAAAGTGCGGAGCGGCTCAAACAGATCGCTGGCGAGCAACCCGCGCTCGCCCGCCGCCGCGGCTACGTCGCCTGCGCGTGCGTGCAGACACACGCCTAAGCGGGCCGCTTCGGCGAGGGGCAATCCTTGCGCAGCAAGACCAGCGATAATTCCGGTCAGCACATCGCCCATTCCGCCGACCGCCATTCCAGGGTTGCCACCGTCCGCTACGGCAACCTCGCCCCCTGCTGCTAACACCAGCGTGCCGGATCCCTTCAGCACACATACCCCGCCAAAGCGTTCCACCAACTGCCGCACGGCAGCAAATCGGTCTGCCTGGACCTCGCGCGGCGAACATCCCAGGAGGCGCGCCGCCTCGCCGGGGTGAGGTGTCAACACCCACCGCTGCGATGCACCCGCATCTCCTTTTCTGGGGGGTGCCGCGCGTGCCATGAGATTCAGGGCATCAGCATCGATCACGAGCGGTTGCCGCGCAGCCAATGCTGTCGATAACAGCGATTCGCCCCAAGCCGATTGGCCGAGCCCGGGCCCGAGGGCGAGCACCGTAGCGCGATCAAGCAAAGGTAGCAGCTGTTCTGGTGTATCGACCGAGCGGCACATGAGCTCGGGACGAGTAGCGATGATGGGCGCCGCGTGGCTGCCGCGCGTTGCCAGCGTCACGAGCCCAGCGCCGACGCGTACGGCCGCTTCGGCTGCGAGTCGAGCGGCGCCCGCATAGCCGTAATCGCCACCAATGACCAGCACGTGCCCAAAATTACCTTTGTGTGCCGATCGCGCACGAGGGGCGAGCAATGTAGCCAGCTGAGAGTAGCTGATTCGCTGCGCCGCGGGAGCAAAACGATGGTAAACCTCAGCCGGCACCGCAAGATCGTCAAACACGATGGTCCCGCTATACTCGCGCCCCTCGTTGGTGAACATGCCCTGCTTCAGCCCTATAAAGCTGATGCTCAATTCGGCGCGTACCGCCGCCCCGAGCACGCTACCCGTATCGGCATGCAGCCCCGAAGGAATATCGATGGCGAGCACCGGTGCCCCGGCGGTACCGATCGCGGTCAGCGCCTCAGCCCACAGGCCCGTGACCTGGCGATCGAGGCCAGTACCAAAAACGGCGTCCACCACGACATCGGCCCACGACAGCACATCGGCGGCAAAGGGGATCGGTTGAAGCCCTGCCTGCTGCATCCTCTGGAACGTTTGCAACGCATCGCCCTGCAGACGCGACCGGTCGCCGAGCTGACAAACTCGAACCTCGTGGCCGGCTTCGGCGGCCCGCCGAGCCATCACATAGCCGTCCCCGCCATTGTTGCCGACACCGCAAACCACCGCGATCCGCCGGGCATGGGGCCAGTGTTGCCGATAGGCCTGGAAAACCGCCAATCCCGCGCGTTCCATGAGCACAGCACCGGGAATGCCTTGCTCGTCAATGGCCAGTCGATCCAGTGCACGCACCTGTTCCGCTCGGTAAAGGCTAACCGGCAGATCGACTATCGGGCTGGGTCCCCTGTTAGCTGCGGAATCCATGACACCCCCTACCGATACCGCCAAATTCGCCCATTCACTGCACCTGCGCCTGCGAGCAAGACGCGGCGACGCTTGGCTGGTAGGCCCCGTCTTTTAGGCCAAGCAGGATCACCTTGAGTCAAACTTCTCATGATAACTTGAACAGATGGGTCCGATAGTACTTCAGCTCGTCGATGGAATCGTGAATGTCCTGCAACGCCCGGTGCTGGCTTTCCTTCTTGAAGGCCTTGATTTGCGGCGCCCACCGTGCGCACAGCTCTTTTACCGTGCTCACATCCAGGTTTCGATAGTGAAAGTACTGCTCAAACCGCGGCATGAGGCGTGATAGGAATCGGCGATCCTGGCAGACGCTGTTGCCGCACATGGGCGATTTTCCCGGTCCAAGGTGGCGACTCACGAAGTCCAGTGTCTGGCGTTCGGCTTCCGCCTCGGTACACTGACTCTCGCGAACACGATCGATAAGGCCGGAAGCACGGTGATGTGTTGTGTTCCAATCATCCATCCGTTCAAGCACAGCCTCGCTTTGGTGAATTACAAGCTCGGGACCTTCCGCGAGGATGGTGAGGGCGGGATCGGTGATGATCGTGGCGATCTCAATGATATAATCGGCGCTTGGATTCAATCCGGTCATTTCCAAGTCGATCCAGATAAGATTCCCAGAATCCTGTGCCATAGACTGATATTTATAATTAAGGGTGCGCTAATGAGTTGTTAGTGTACCATTGGAGAGAACGCCGTGATCAGAAACCTTCCCATGATTCTCGCGGGGGCGATGTTCGGGATGCTGCCGTACGCCTCGGCATCCGGTGCCGACGCAGCGGCGGGTAAAGCGCTGCATGAGGAGCATTGCATTGCTTGCCATGAGCGCCTCACCAACGGTGAGCCGACATCCCTTTATACACGGGAAAACCGGTTAGTCACATCGCTCGATGGCCTGGAAAAACAGGTGCGCCGCTGTGAACAATCACTGGAACTGCGGTGGTTCGATGAGGACGTCGACAACGTGGCGGAATATCTCAATCAAACCTATTACCACTTTGACCCGTGAGGTAACCCATGCCTGATGTCCCTGCCTCTACGTCCGGACTCACAGCCAAACACTGTAAGCCCTGTGAGAAGGGTACGGCACCGCTGAGCGTTCAGGAAAGCCGCGACTTGCTCGGCAAGCTCGACAGTTGGGAACTGGCTCAAGATAACTCCGAGATCGTGCGTAGCTTTCGCTTTAAGAACTTTCACCAGACAATGGCGTTCGTCAATGCGCTCGCATGGATTGCTCACCAGGAGGACCACCACCCTAATCTAGAGGTGGGATACAGTCGCTGCACGGTTCGGTACAGCACGCACGCCATTGGCGGCTTGTCGGAGAACGATTTCATCTGCGCGGCCAAAATCAACGCGCTGTTAGGGTAACAAATCTCGCTAGGGTGACTCGCCAAACTCGCGTCTTCCGCTCAAGGCATGCGTCAGAGTACCGCTGTCAGTAAACTCGAGCTCGCCGCCAAGCGGTATTCCGTAGGCGATGCGAGTCACCCGAACCCCATGCTGTCGCACGATTTCGCTCACATAATGTGCTGTCGCTTCGCCTTCAACGGTGGAGCTCGTGGCAATAATCACTTCGGCCAAGTCTTCGTCATGCAGGCGCCGCGCCAACACGTCCAGTCCGAGCGCCTCGGGGCCAATCCCGTCGAGGGGAGACAGATGGCCCAACAGCACGAAATAGAGGCCGCGATAATCTGTTCCTTGCTCGATAGCGGCCGCGTCGGCAGGCGTCTCTACGACACAAAGCAATGACCTATTGCGTTTTTCGCTCGCACAGATCCGACAAACCGGTAATTCGGTGAGCGTGCGGCACAGATGGCAGTGACCTACCTGGTCCATGGCGTCCAGCAATGCGGCCGCTAGCTGTCGTCCCCTTTCGCGATTGCGCTCCAGCAAATGCAAGGCCATTCGCTGCGCCGACTTCGGGCCGACACCCGGGAGGCATCGCAGTGCCGTCACCAAGCGGTCAATGATAACGCTACCGAGCATCGCTCATGTTCCTAAGAAGCGGTTGCAAAAACTACTGCTGTTCCCTTACCGGCATTGCGCGGCCGCTGACCAACACGGCCCCTGCCCTTTCGGCCAGCGGCAGGCCACCGCACCGCTCCTGCAGGCGCAGCAATTCGAATCCACTTCTTAGAAAGGAAGCTTTAATCCTCCTGGCAAGCTAAGACCCGCCGTAAGCCCTGAGAGTTTTTGCTGGCTCTCCTGTTCCACTTTGCGTACCGCATCGTTGACCGCCGCTGCCACCAGGTCTTCCAGCATCTCCTTGTCCTCGGCCATGAGACTGGCGTCGATGGTAACTCGACGCACATCGTGGCGGCCAGTCATCAGGACGGTCACCATACCCCCACCGGATTCGCCAGCAACCTCTAAATTCGCCAGTTCTTCTTGCGCCTTCTGGAGATTCGCTTGCATCTCCTGTGCTTGCTTCATGATGTTTCCAAGAGCACCCTTCATCGCCTCGCCTCACTGTCATGAGCTCGTATTGAGCAAAAAATTAATAAGTCTCGCTCCGCCGAAGGTGACCTACCTCTCCACGAGAATGTTCTAAAACCTGCGGCGCTGGCCAGAGCGGCGTTGCGCGACGGCCCTACCGCGACTTCTCACTAACAAGTGGCCGCACCGTTTCGGCCTCCACACGCGCATCAAATGCCTTACAGAACGCTGCGACATTCGGATCGGAGTGAATTGCCCGAACGGCCGCCTCGTGCCGCTGAGCGTGCTGCCGCTTTGCGATGATCGCGGGCGTCTGCATTTCAAAGGCAGCAACCGTGACCTCCAAGCGCAGATCGGTAGCATAATACTCGCAAAGAGCCGCCTGCAGCTTGTCCTTTGCGCGCGCTCCGGCAAGCTGAGCGTGAGCCGGAGAGACACACAGTCGCATGACGTTGCCCTCGCGTCCAAGGGGGACTGAGTTTACGGCAAGTTCTCGCACAACGCCCACGAGTTTCAACGCGTCAATAGTCTTGGACCACTCGACTACGGCCGCGGGTTCCTTGGCATCTGCCGCTAGCACGGGCGCCGTACCCACAGGTTGCGGCGTCATCGATGGGCTTGCAACCCCCACTTCGGCATCCGCGCCTGGTGCGCCTGCCGGGGCCGGCCTAAAGGCAAGCATTCGAAGCAATATCATCTCAAACCCGGTTCGCGGATCGGGCGCAAATGGCAGGTCGCGCCGTCCGAGAAGCCCGATTTGATAATACAGTTGCACATCCTCTGGCGAGAGCTTGCGCGCCAAATTCAACAGCGTCTCTTGGTCTTCACTCACATCCATCTGAGCATCGGGCACGAGCTGCGCCACGGCGAGCCGCTGGAGCTCCGACAGCAGCGTTCCGAGGACTTCTTCAAAGTCCGGTACTTCGGCTGCCATGGCATCAATTTGTTTCAGAACGGCGGCCCCATCACCCTCCGCGAGCGCCGCCAGCAAGGCTCGCGTATAGCTCCGATCGAGGATTCCGAGCATGGCCCGCACGTCCGCAGGCGTAATGTGCCCACCACAATAAGCGATCGCCTGATCAAGCAGGCTGAGGGCATCGCGCAAGCTGCCCTCGGCAGCAACGGCGAGCAGGTGGGTGGCAGCCGCGTCAGCGGTCATGGCCTCGGCAGTTAAGACACGATCGAGGTGGTCAGCAATCTCGGCCACGGGAAGGCCGCGGAGATGGAACTGCAGACATCGAGAGAGGACTGTAATGGGGATTTTTTGGGGATCGGTGGTGGCGAACATGAACTTCACATGGTCTGGGGGTTCTTCGAGGGTTTTTAGCAACGCATTGAAGCTGTGGTTAGAGAACATGTGCACCTCGTCGATGAGGTACACTTTGTAACGCCCGCGAGCCGGACTAAACTGCACGCTTTCCATGAGCTCGCGCGTTTCCTCAACCCGGGCCCGCGAAGCCGCGTCCACTTCGACCAAATCGACGAAACGCCCCTCATCGATCTCGCGACAGGC
Organism: Gammaproteobacteria bacterium; assembly: GCA_018224385.1. GTDB lineage: Bacteria > Pseudomonadota > Gammaproteobacteria > HK1 > HK1 > JAGTVB01. The sequence goes on along the minus strand of JAGTVB010000253.1, from coordinate 5,216 downwards.
GTTGCAGCCTCCACACGGCGTGGAGCTGACACCGGATTCACAGTTAAGGCACTTGGCCAAGATCCTTGCGACGGTTGTCTTGCCGACGCCGCGCGTACCCGCGAACAGGTAGGCGTGGTGAATCCGATCGTTGTCCAGTGCGTTGGCCAGGGCACGCACGACATGCTGCTGCCCCACCAGTTCGGCAAAGCTCTTCGGTCGCCACTTGCGGGCTAATACCTGATAGCTCATAGCTACTGGAAGACGACGGTCTTGTTGCCATGAAGAAGTACCCGGTGCTCACAGTGAAATCGCACCGCGCGGGCGAGCACCACGTTTTCAAGATCACGACCGAGGGCCATGAGGTGCGCCGGCGTATGAGCATGGGTGACACGCACGGTCTCCTGCTCGATGATGGGCCCTGCATCAAGCTCCTCGGTCACATAATGGGCCGTGGCCCCAATGAGCTTGACGCCGCGCGCATGCGCTTGATGGTAGGGCTTCGCACCCTTGAAGCTTGGCAAGAACGAGTGATGAATGTTGATAATTCGGCCTTTTAATCGCGCGCACAGAAAGGGCGACAGAACTTGCATGTAGCGCGCTAACACCACCAGCTCGGCGTCCGTATCTTCTATGATGCCAAGAATGCTCTCCTCTTGGCTGGAGCGCATGGCCGCGTCCACGGGCAGATGATGATAGGCGATTCCGTGAAACTCGGCGAGTGAACAGAGGTCTGGGTGATTGGAAATAATGGCGGGAATTTCCATGGGGATTGCCCCGGTGCGGTAACGGTACAGCAGGTCATTGAGGCAGTGATCGAGCCTCGAGACAAGAATGATGACCTTCGACTTCGCGGCCGCATCGTGCAGCTCCCAGTCCATGCGAAATCGTTTGCCGATAGCGGCAAAGGCAGCGCTCAAGTGCTCGCGGCTCGGGCTGCTCTCGCCGGCGGCGAAGACGCTGCGCATAAAGAAGCGGTTGGTCATCTCATCGTCGAATTGCGCAGACTCGAGAATATTGCAGTCCTGCTGAGCGAGGAATCCGGCCACCGCAGCGACAATGCCAAGGCGGTCTGGACACCACAGCTTGAGCGTGTATTTGCGGGGTTCCCTGGACATTCCTCGATTAAGCCAGCCTATTTCAACAAGCTCTCGGAAAACAGCTTCTCTAGGTTCCGTTCGGTTCCGGTGCGCGAGATCGGCAGGCACGCGGTGGGAGCAATCCCTACGTTGATGCCAGGTGGAAAAGACGCAAGTGGCGGCGACCTGCACCAGCCACACCCCGGCACCCGCATCCGTTGCTACCGCTGCTCCCTTCCGGGCCTGACGGGGTTTGCAATTTCGCGGTGCGGGGGGACCCGCGCAGGCCGCCATGTTCTTGGCAGCGGAAGCAGCCTTCTAGTACAAACTACCTCAAAGACACCGAGAATTTCTGTGTCGCCTCAAAGACGAGAGGATGCTGATACACACCACCGTTTAGCGGATTCTATCATTGCCGCGAGGTCATACAAGAATTTCGTGAGTCAGTTAGGTGAGCGGTAACATCACCTCAAATCGAGCGCCACCAAGGGAACTGTCAGTAACCGTGGCAGTTCCTCCATGCAGGGCTGCCACCGCCCGCACCACAGCGAGACCGAGGCCCGCGCCGCCCGCATCACGGCTACGCCCCTCCTCCAAACGTGCGAACCGATCAAATACCTGCTCGCGCTCCTCCGGTTTGATGCCCGCTCCGTCGTCATCAACAGCCAGCAACGCCCGATCTCCCCTCCTGCAGAGAGCTATTGCCACTTTGCTGTTGGCGTGGCGCACGGCGTTACTGAGCAAATTTTCGATCAGCCGGGAGAGCTGATCGGGGTCACCCATTATATGCACCGCTGAAATCTGTGACGTATAAACGTTCGCGCGATGAAGACGACTCACTTTTTCGAGAATAAACTTTTTAAGATCAACGGCTTCACGGACTTTCAAGGTGCCCTCATCGGCCTTGGCCAGGGCCAGCAAGTCAGACACCAGGCGTTCCAGTCGGCGACCCTCAGAATAGACCGCTTGCGCGACTACCTCCCACTGCGCTTTGTCCGGATGGGTGAGGGCGATCTCCGCTTCGCTGATGATTGCTGTAATCGGGCTGCGTAGCTCGTGCGACGCATCGGATACAAACTGACGCTGACGAATTGCGGCGTTCTCAATCCTCGCCAGCATACGGTTCATCGTCTTCGCGAGCTGATCCACCTCATCTCCCGAACCTGGCTCAGGAACACGCTGATGAAGGGTATTATCCCCAATGCGCCCCGCTCTTTCGATGATTTGGGACACGGGTCGCAGCGCTCTCCCCGCGACTAACCAAGCAAGTACCGTGATACCGCCGAGCATGACTGGAATAACGATCCACAGGACTGTGGTCAGAGTGGTTAGGCTGCGAGTGATAATACCGAAGGGCGTCAAGGCAATCAGCATGAAGTCGCCTTCTGGGGTATGCGCAGAGAGCTCGGTCCTCGACCAGTTTTCGGGATCCCATAACGCCCGGACACGCTCATCAAGTTTCCCCAGTCTTGTCCGCACTGTATCTGGTACCTCTTGCCCGGCGACAGTGCGGTCCCCAAGGACTTTCTCCTGAGGCTCTAAGCCGAGCTCATTCGTTATCGCTGGAACATCCGATGGGTAGAGCTCGATTGGCGGGCCAACGACCACCACCGGACGCGTCCGAGCCACGCCCAGGGACGACGCAATCGTTCTGCCGCGGCCATTGACAATAACAAATTGTGTCCCATCGGTTCCGAACGGCAGCGGTACCCGGCGAGGATCCAGGCCGTTCTCGATCTCATGCTTTAGCTTCTCAAGTATGGCCTGATTGTCGGCGGCGATACTGGACGCTAGCATGCTTCTCACGACGCCGAGCAACAGGATCGAACCCGCGGCCATTGCTGCGGCAAATGTAATCGCCACAGCAATGGTGATATGTACGCGAACGCTTGAGCGCCACCTAAACATCCGCTCCCACGACTCGGTATCCGAGGCCCCTTACTGTTATGAGCATCTTCCGGCCATGTGGTTTGTCAAGCTTGCGTCTCAAGTAGCCAATATAGACATCAACGATATTGGGATCGCCATCAAAATCCATTCCCCATACCTGATTAAGTAGCGCCTCTCTTGAGACCACCTCACCCTGGGCTCGCAACAGGAGTTCTAGAACCGCTGCTTCACGGCCGGTCAGGTCCACCGGTGTGCCTGCAAACCAGCATTCTCGAGTCATCGGATCGTAGTGCAGATCACCGCGTGTAAGCGTTCCAAATTGCGCCGCCTGTTGACGTCGCATCAGCGCCCGAATGCGGGCAACCAGAACCTTAAAAGAGAACGGCTTACGCAAGAAATCATCAGCCCCGATATTCAGTCCCTTGGTCTCATCGTCCTCTCCAGATTTCGCTGTAAGCATGAGAATCGGGGTGGTGATCCGTTCACCGCGTAGGATTTCGCACACCTCGTAGCCGCTCCGGTCCGGCAACAGGATATCGAGAATAATGACGCCGTAGTCGCCTTCCCGCGCTCGCCACAACGCGCTTTCTCCATCGGCGGCAACGTCCACATCCAAACCTTCAGCCAGCAAGCCGCGTTCAAGCGCGGCTGAGATGGCGGGTTCATCGTCAACAACTAATACACGCACGGTGAGTCACGCGTTTTTTTCATTCTTGAAAAATTCCTAAGAACTCTAAGAGTACTCTTAGCAATCCTCAGACATTTCATAGGATTAATCAAGTAGTCTTACAGATAGCCTTACACTGAGAGGTCAGTTACGGTCGGCGAAACCGGCCCAAAAGGTGAGATTGGCAGTTCTGTACTGTTTCAGCGTCAACAATCTACCGCGCCCGCGTATGCCCTCCACATGCAACATCGCCGTCAATTCCAGGGTACTCATCGCATCTACCAATGGCTTATGTTAGTAAATGCCGCTACTTGGACATGGGGTTTTTCCCAATAGTCTCGCTGCTAAGGATAGGCCCATATTATCGACGTCAGGCGTTATCGTTGGAGATCGATGCAGAGCGCGGGTAACGGGCCATATTGCTGATTATCAAAGTGCGTAGTGAAGCAAAAAAATTGACGCACAGCATTCTGAAGGAGGACTGCGAACCGTTTGCGGGTGCCAGCATTCGAAACCGCTTGAAAAGTCCCGCTTCATAAAGCTAAGGCGCAGAACCGCGGCAAACTAGCCCGGAACTTATAGTCTAGGAAAGCGGCAAGCCCGCCTTGGAGGGACAAGTGCCAACCGGAGTGCACCGTACAACGGAATGCATGCAGGCTTCGGGCGGCCAAGCAACGGCGCTATGACAAATGCGCTCGCTTTTGACCGCCCTTGAGTGAGTGGACCGTGAAATCTAGCCAAGCAACAGCGCGGAATCTGGGTTCGGACGCCATACAGCGTGAGCGCAGGCAGTGAGACGTGCCCAGTAACTCTTTCATCGGAGGTGTTCCATACCGCCATAGCTCAGGGGCATCTTTCTCTGCCCGCGTGCTGTCGGGGATAATGGCCGCTACCGACGGTGTCGGTGTATTTGCGGTCGGTACAACCCTATACATTTCATACCTAGGATGGAGTAGCGAGACCTACCCGACCTACATGGGTGCGTCCGCTCTCGGCTCGCTGCTCTTGATCGGCGCGTTAAATCAGACCGGTTATTACACGCCGCACTTCGGAAATGATTTCCCACGATACGCGAAAGGGATCGCGTCCACCTGGGCCGTTGTTTTCCTCGTCCTCGTGCTTTCTGCTTATGTCCTAAAAATATCCTCGACCGTTTCGCGTGTGTGGTCTCTTGCCTGGTTTAGTTCCGCATTGTTGTTGATTCTGATACAACGGGTCTTGCTGTGGCAGGTAATACTCAGAGCCGCTCTTCAAGGAAAGCTCATTCAACGTACGGTAATACTGGGAGCGGATGACAAAGGTAAGAAGCTCCTCAAACACCTTGAGGAATGGGGCGATCCCTGGGTTACGGTAACTGGGATCTTTGACGATCGGCTCTCTCGGGTAGGACAACAGGTCATGGGCTATGCCGTCAAGGGCAATCTTACGGATCTTCTGCGGTATATCAGTGAGCACCAGATCGATAGCGTTATTATCGCATTACCATGGGAAGCTGAGCAGCGTTTGTCCCAGTTAACTGAAAGATTGCGAGAATTTTCGGTGCATGTGTATCTCGCGCCGGATGGGCTGGGATCCATTAAACGTGAGCACGAATTTGAATT
>JAGTVB010000252.1 GCA_018224385.1 Gammaproteobacteria bacterium | reverse complement strand
TGTCGGAATGGATACGATACGGCCACATCGGTTGGTGCCACAGCGAGCTGAACCGGCGGCGTGTGGCGAGCGCCGCGCGCGGTCCCGTAGTATAAACGACGGCGGTTGTTGTCTCTCGCTTATGCCGATCGGGTATAGACGCGCTGGTTGTTGCTCCAGGCGTGATGCAGTTTCGGTGACTTGCCGTTGGCTTCGCCGGTGTTCATTACTCATTCGAAGACCGCGCCGAGTGGGGTGCAAGCATACAGGAAAACCCGTAGCGGAGGATCACAAGATACTGATACCTGAGTCGAATGACCTCATCTATACCTAATGCGTAGGAGGTGAGTTACAGGAGGGCAATCCGATGCTGATGCGCTATCGCCGTAGCGGCTGTTTGGGGTTCGCCCTGATGGGGTTAGTGACTGTGGCTCAAGCGGACACTATTCACGCTTGCGTTCAGGAACACAGCGGTGAGCTTCGGATAATTTCTGAGGTAAATCACTGCAACCCCTCGGAGCATGCGTTGGCCTGGAGCACCGGGCCCGGACGGGAGACCACTTCGCCGAGGACCCAGACGCCAGCCTCTTCAGAACCTCGGAATCGGTGGAACCTTTCGGACATGAACCTTTACCTCGAGTAATCGCGAGGTTCCATGCGGCATCCCCAAGGGCGCCGGCGTCGCCGCCGTGATGTCCCCTTGGGGGCATTTCTGCCGTGCACCGAGGTCACGCGATGAACCAGAAAATCGACCGTTCGGGGTTATCGGTTGTGGTCTTTCTCGTATCGATAGGGTCACCCATGCACTGACGCGCGGTTGAGCTTAGGCGTTGCGCGCTGGAGGTCAGATGAGTGTTTGGTTCACAAAAAACCTCGGTGATGCCATGTTGGCCGGTGATCTTTTAGACACAATAAATGAGCTTTTTTTGGCAGCCCATGAAGCCGCCAACGGTTCCAAAGAGATGGCAGTCTTCATTCGGCACGAGTCAGAAGGACGCCTTCATTGTGAGGTAAAAGCCTACTTCTCCCCCGCCTCGGCTGTTGTGGCACGAGCTGTTGATGCACAGCCGTGCGAAAGGCCGACGCCCGACGGTCTAGGTCTGCTCGTTGGTTCTGAGGATTCCTGGTCAGCGCTCTTTCCTGAACGTGGCAGCTGATGCGGCATTGCCTAACAACACCCCCAACAAGGCGTTTCCGCGTCCATTTTCGTACGCTTGAGGGTCTGACCACTCCGGTGCAACGTTTCTTCCGTGCGCCGCGGCTAGGATTGCTTCGGCGGCCCCGCCGCCGGACATGTGGACACGCCAAACAGTGAGTACACGGGACACCAGCTCATGGCGACCGTTGCTAGCGGCACCAGCCCCACCAGCCCCCACAGCGTCTTCGGGCCGACAAATATGAGGCTCAGAAGTGCGATCCCCAGAATCACCCGAAACGCTTTATCGATGTTACCGACATTCTTGGTCATTGCCTTGGCTCCTATAGGGTTAGCTGTCAATCGTCGACAGACGTCCAGATCATCGCATTTCGCCCGCCTTGAACGAAGTGCAATATCGCACATAGGGTACAATAGGGATCTCTGGCGGAAGAATACGAGGTCATCCTTCGATGCTAATCGCAGATGTGCGCAGCGCGGCAGCGGCGCCGGCGCCTGCTCGAAAGCTTCCAGAAAGGCACCAGATCGACAGGCAACACCAATGGGATCTCGGATCCATGTATCCCGAGCCTGCGGCGTGGGAGCGCGACTTTGCGGATCTGGATGCGCTTGTTTCGCCGCTGGAAGCCATGAACGGCAAGCTGAATTCGGCCAACGCTATCTTCGACCTTTTCGAGGCACGCTCCCAGCTTGACCGCCACCTGGAAAAGCTCTACGTCTACGCCCACCTGCGCGAGGATGAAAACACCGCCGAGGCCAACAACCAATCCCGGATGGCGAGAATTCGCAGCAAGTATGTCGAGGTCTCCGGTCGGCTGGCCTGGATCGAGCCGCAGCTCCTCGCCCACTCCGAAGAACAACTGCGCGCCTGGGCCGAGGACCCGCTGCTGCAAAACGACCGCTACCTCATGCAGCAGCTACTCAGACGAAAACCGCATATCCTCTCCGATAAGGAGGAAGTGCTGCTTTCCAAGGCGGGCGAGATCTTCGGGGCCTCCTATCACACATTCAGGTTTCTGACCAACGCCGATATCCAATTCCCCCAAGTCAAAGACGAGGCCGGCGAGCTGCAGGAGCTCTCCAGCGGGCGCTACCTGGCGTTATTGCAAAGCCGCGATCGAACGGTGCGAAAAGAAGCCTTCGACGCCATGTACAGCACCTACGGCGCGATCAAGAACACCTTGGCCAGCACCCTGAGCGCCACGGTAAAGTACCACAACTTCAACGCCGCGGTAAGGCATTATCCGTCAGCGGTGGAGGCCGCCCTGCATGACGACAACGTGCCCGTTAGCGTCTATGAAAACCTCATCGAGTCGGTACACCAAGCGCTGCCCGCCTACTTCGACTACGTCAGCCTGCGCCGGCGCCATCTCGGCCTGCAAAAGCTCGATATGTATGATTTCTATGTTCCCATCGTGCCCGAGTACGAGCTGCAGGTGCCTTTCGAGCAGGCCCGCGACTGGGTGATCGCCGCCGTGCAGCCCCTCGGAGAGGCCTATATCAAGGTGCTTCGGTCCGCCTTCACCGATCGCTGGATCGACATCTACGAGAACAAAGGAAAGCGTTCCGGAGCGTATTCGAGCGGCTGCTACGACAGCCTGCCTTACCTCCTGCTCAATTACAATGAGACCCTGAACGATGTGTTTACGCTGGCCCACGAGCTCGGGCACTCGATGCACAGCTGGCTAGCCAATCACACCCAGCCCCATCGGCTCGCCCAATACCCCATTTTCACCGCGGAGATCCCTTCCACGGTCAATGAGGCCCTGCTGCTCCAGCATCTGCTCAGCACCCAGCATGATCCGCGGTTTCAAAGCTATTTGTTGAATCATTACTGCGATCAATTCAAGGGTACGGTGTTCCGTCAGACCATGTTTGCGGAATACGAGAAGACCATTCACGAGCTGGATGCCCAGGGCATGCCTTTGACCTACGAATGCCTGGGCGAGCGCTATGCGGCGCTCAACCACCAATACTACGGTCCGGAGGTGGAAGCGGATCCGCAGATCGCCCTGGAATGGGCGCGTATTCCGCATTTTTATTATAATTTCTATGTCTACAAATATGCGACCAGCTTCTGTGCATCGCAGATCTTTGTGAAGCGGCTTTTACAGGACGAGTCCGAGCGGGATCGGTACCTCGGGCTGCTGCGGGCGGGGGGCTCGGATTCTCCTCTGGAGCTCGTCCGGCGCGCCGGGGTCGATCTGACGGACCGAGCGACCTTTGACCACGCGTTCACCGCCTTCAAGGCGACGGTGAGCCAATTGGACGCGACACTTTCGAGACGTTGACCATGGCGGCTTGTTGCAGCAGCAACGCGGACACCGGTCGCTTTTTTTCCCGCTTCGCCGGCCTGTACCGCTTGCGCTTTCGCCTGCTTGGGTTTGAGAAAACGCAGCGGCACCTGATCGAAGGGATGCAAAGCGCCGGATTTGTCGGCGCCGAGCTGCTGGAGGTCGGATGCGGTGCCGGCCATCTGCACCAGAGGTTGCTCGAAGACGGGGCAGCGCGAGCGTTCGGTGTGGACCTTTCAGAAACGATGTTGGGCCTGGCGCAAGGGCAGGCAAGCGCGCGAGGACTGGAACAGAGGACTGCGTATCGGCTGGGTGATTTTGTGCAGATTGCCGACGAAATCCCGCCAGCGGATGTCACCATCCTCGACAAAGTGGTGTGCTGCTACCCGGACTGGCAGGCGCTGGTAGACACCACCTTAAGCAAAACCCGGCGCGTCTATGCGCTCACCTATCCCCGGGACCGAAGCGCCACCCGAGCGGGCGTGTGGCTCCTGCGCGGCGGGCTGCGCGCGTTCGGTTGTTGCTACCAGCCCTACCTTCACGATCCCCAAAAAATTCAGACGTGCATCCTCGAGCACGGCTTTCGCCGGACCTTCTCGGCTGTTACCAGTTCCTGGATGACCGAGGTCTACCGCCGCGTGGCGGCCGCGCCGACTTGACCGGCGCCGGTCGGTCACTCAACATTAGAATCGTCTAATAGATTAATCATCAGACGTCGGCCTCTCGGCGATCGGAGAAGCTGGTGTACCCTTCCCTTGCAGATGACCGAACTCAGCATGGCTAACGACGCATTCGTTGCAACCCCTATTGACGACTACGAGCTGCTGGACTTTGGCCGCGGGCGCCGGCTGGAGCGCTTCGGCCGCTACGTACTCGAGCGCCCCGACGCCCGCGCCACCGGAGCGTGCCGCCGCAGCGACTGGTATGCGGATTGGATCTATGTGGCGCCGCTCAACCGCGGCACCTGGGAGCCGCAGCGCCAGGGGCTGCACCGCGAATGGTTCATCACCATCGAGGGTTTGCGGCTCACCGTACGCCTTGGCGAGGGCGGCGAAGTGGGGCTGCGCCCGGAAGAGATCATCGGTTGGCGATGGGTGCGCCAGCGCCTCGAAGGGTGTTACCACATTGCCGATCTCCGGATGCTGAATCTGTTCGCCGGCACCGGCGGCTGCAGCCTGGCGGCGATCAGTACCGGCGCCCACGTGACCCACGTGAGTGCCCAAGCGGCGCACTTCGAGCTGGCGCAGGCGAATGTGACCAGCGACGCCGTCAACCTGGTGCATGCGGATATCCGCCCCTACGTGGAGCAAATGCTGCGCGATGGCCGGCGCTTTCACCTCGTTGCCCTCACCCCCCCGACCTTCGCCCGCGGCAGGCAGCAAACCTGGGACATCAAAGTTGACTTGCAGCATGTCATCCGTGAGTTGCCGCGCCTGACAACAGCCGATTGCCGCGGCATCTGGCTCGGATTGGCGGGCGGCGACTGGACCGCCGACAGCGTCGCCCGTTGGCTGAGCGACACGCTTCCGGGGCGCAGCGTTGAAGCATTGCAGCTCGGTATCGCCACCGCCGATGGGCGGGTGCTGCCCGCCGGCGTGGCCGCGCGTTGGTTCGACGACAGCGACAGCACGCTTGCCGGCAGCCACCAGCGCCGGGCGCTCAGCGCCCACGAGATCGAAGAGCGCCTCGATGTCTATCTGGACCCGGTGCTGTCCTCGCGGCGCACCGCGGCGGGTCCGGCACGCTCCCTGGCGGAGCTACCGCGGGGCCAGCAGGACTTCGCATTGCACTGGATCGAGGTCATCTGCCGCACCAGTGGCGAAATGGCCTACCAGATCGCGGCCCATGCCGCCCAGGCCTTCGGTGTTCTGGAGGAACGGGCGGTCGAGGCCTGGATCGTCCGCGCCATCGACGTCTACGACACCGCCGGTCTGCATCCCGCCATTGCGGCACTGCAGGAAATTGACAGCTTTGCGCGCGAGTTGAAGGAAAAAGCCCATTCGGTCGTGTTTGCGGACGTCGTGGGAATTCTGGAGCACTTCGTACACGGGCTGAGCGGCCGTAAACTGCGGGTTGAGTGTGGCGAGGAAAGCTATACGGACACCGAAACGCTGTTTCTGCCCGCGATGGTGACGCGCTTCCCGGCCAAGGAAGACAACTTCCTGCTGTATAAGGCCCTGCTGGTCCACCAGTGGGCGCAGTGCTGCTACGGCACCCATCAAGCGGATCTGCCCGCGGCCCTGGCAGGCTACCCTGACCCGGAGCGGGCGCGGCAGCTGTTCCACGCGCTGGAGGCGTTGCGGCTCAATGCGCGCATCGCCCGCGCCCTGCCCGGCCTTTACCGACGGATCGAAGGCTTGTGCGCGCGCCTTCAAATCGCCTTGGTTCCGCGCGGCTGGGAACAGTGGGCACAGCAGCTAACCGCCGAAGGTGCCGGCGTGGATGCCACCCTGGAGCTGCTGGCTCAGGTGTTTTCCGAGGCGTCGCTGCCTCCCCGCCTGCCGTTTTATGGACAGCTCAAACCCGAACGCGCGGCGCAGGTGCGGGCCGCCCGGATCGCCCGCGAAAAGGCGCTGTTTCGCCACCTGCTGCTGCGCCTCGGGCGCGACCTGGAACCGCATGACGAAGCAACGGAGGAACCCTCGGAACCGCGGCCCGCCAGACGTTTTCAGCTACGACGCCGGTGCGACGAGGAGCCACAAGAGCAGTCTCGCTTCGAGCTGGAGCTCGACGGCCAGCCGTTGGCGCCGCCCCCGGAACTCGCCGGGTTGATGGAATCGATCATCCAAGATCTCGGTGACATTCCCGCAGACTACTTGGTGGCGGCCGGTGAGGGCCCCTATCACATGCGCGAGCATGCGCCATCAGAGGCAACGCGTGATCCCTGGAGTGGAACCTACCACGAGGAGGGCGCGTTTCTTTACAACGAATGGGATTTCAAGCGCAGTCACTATCGTAAGAACTGGTGCGTGCTAAGGGAGATGGACGTGCATCCCCACTCGCCAGCGTTTGTGTCGCACACCTTCGCTAAGTACCACGGGCTGGTGCAAAACATCCGGCGCACTTTTGAGGTGTTGCGGGGCGAGGAAAAAATTTTAAAACGGCAGACCCATGGTGATGATGTGGACATCGACGCCGTGGTGGAGGCCCATGCCGATGTCATGAGCGGACTGGAGATGAGTGAGCGGTTGTTTACCAAGCTGCAAAAGGTGGAGCGCAGCATCGCCGTGATGTTCATGGTGGACATGAGCGGCTCCACCAAGGGCTGGATCAATGACGCCGAACGCGAGTCCCTGGTGCTGCTGTGCGAGGCGCTGGAGATCCTGGGCGATCGCTACGCCGTTTACGGATTCTCCGGCTGGACCCGCAAGCGCTGCGAGCTGTACCGCGTGAAACGCTTCGACGAGCCGTACAACGACGAGGTCAAGGCGCGCATCAGCGGGATCCGACCGCGCGATTACACCCGCATGGGGGTAACCATTCGGCATCTGTCACGCTTACTGGAGGAGGTGGACGCACGCACCAAGCTATTGATTACGCTTTCCGACGGCAAACCGGACGATTTCGACGGCTATCGCGGCGAGTACGGCATCGAGGACACTCGGATGGCGCTCATCGAAGCCAAGCGCAGCGGCATCCACCCCTTCTGTATCACCATTGACAAGGAGGGGCACGATTACCTGCCTCACATGTACGGCGCGGTGAACTATACCCTGATCGATGACGTGCGCAAGCTCCCCCTTCGAGTTTCCGACATCTACCGCCGCCTCACCACCTAACAACCGATGGAACTCGACAGGGTCAGACCCGCTTGAACGGTATCTGTCGTCTCTAGCTTGCTTTAAGCCAGGGCACTGGCCGCCCCAACAGGAGCAAGCCCCATGGCCCGCCAATCCCGATTGGTCCTTCCCGGACAGGCGCCATGCCACGCTGACGTCATTAGATCGCGGCCACATTGGAAAACTGTGAACAGGTTCGGCTCGGCTGGACACGCCATTTGGTAGGTTAACGCACGCCGCAATGGTGCAGCCGCCGCTTGCGCCGGGGAACGCGTCGTCCTGTTGAGCTGCGGGTGCGCCCACCACCCCTCATTGGCAACATTGGAGTGAACGCGAGCGACTATTCAACGTCTTGAACTATAAACTAGGTGCAACGACGGCAAGCCAAGGCTTCGGGCCAAAGCCGTTTTGCCACGTGGACTCCACGAGGGTCATGCCAACGGGAACAGTCACAGAGAGCCGTCTGCAAATCAGCGAGTCGGCCTGCCGGTGGACGGTACGGGCTATGTCTTCGTTGCGGCGGCGCCTCGGAGTGAATGTGCGCCTGCATTACCGTGAGGGTCAATTGGAAGCCGGGCAGATTTTTCTTTTCAATCATTTTGCCCGCTTTGAGACGTTTATTCCGCAATACCTGATCTACCAGCAGACCGGTGCCTACTCGCGTTCTATCGCGGCCGCCGACTTGTTCTGCGCCGACGACGCGTTCGCGAGCTACCTGATGAAAGTCGGTGCGGTTCCCAACAACTACGCTCGACTGCTGCCTTTTCTCGCCGAGGAAATCATGCGAGGCCGCAAGGTCATCGTGTTTCCTGAAGGCGGGCTGGTCAAAGATCGCCAGGTGCTCGATCACCGCGGGCGCTACAGCATCTATTCCAACTCAGCGGCGCGGCGACGCAAGCATCACGCCGGCGCGGCGGTGCTCGCCCTGGTGCTGGATGCCTTCAAGAGCGCAATTCAGTCCTTTGCCGCTGCCGGCGACACCCCGGCGCTGGAGCATTGGACAAGACAGCTTCGGCTAGCGAGCGTCGACGCCCTGCTCGCGGCCGCGCGGCGCCCCACGCTGATGATTCCGGCGAATATTACTTTTTATCCAATACGCGTCAGCGATAATGTCCTGCGCAAGGGTGTGGAGCTGTTCAGTAAAAGCCTCAGCGAGTCGTTTTCCGAGGAACTGCGCATCGAGGGAAACATCCTGTTCGAGCGTACCGATATGGATGTGCGCCTCGGTGATCCCGTATCGCCGAGTGTGTGCTGGCACGATTGGGAACGCCGGCTGGCGGCACGACTCGTGCGCACGAGCGAATCGCTGGATAGCCTATTTGACCCGCGCGCCCAGCCGAAGCGGTGGGACCATCGTTTGCTTGCCCGCCAGGTGCGGCGCTATTCGGACCGACTAAGAGATGAGTCGATGCGCCAGATGTACACCGGCGTCACTGTGAATTTGAGCCACCTGGCATCACGGCTCATTGTCCTATTGCGTGACAAAGGCAAAACGGAGATAGCCAAGGCCTTCTTTCACAAGGCGCTTTACCTCGCTATCAAGAACGTCCGAGCGGAGCCCTCCGTCCATCTTCACGACAGCCTGCAGAACCCGAACACCTGTGGCCAAGTGATCGATGACACCTGCTCCGACCTGGACGAATTCCTCGTTGGGCCGGCGGCTAAGCTCGTTAAGGTGGATACCGAGTGCTATCGCTTGCTACCCAAACTGCGCGAACAGCAGGGATTTCATCGGGTGCGCTTGGAGAACCCCATCGCCGTCTACGCAAATGAGATGGCGCCGGTGGCTGCCGCGGTGCGTGCGGTGGACCAGGCGTTGCGCGCCGCGCGCTCGCTGGACCAGCGGGCCTTCGCGAAGCTGTTGTTCGCAGACGAGTGCGCGGCCTACGCCGAGGATAAGCAGGCCTTTTCCGAGGCACGCTACCAAGAGATCAATTGCCAACAGACAGCCACCGAGGACGGTGCACCCTATCTACTGCTGCCAAAGCGCCGCCCCGCGCTCGGCATCGTTTTGGTACACGGCTTTCTCGCTTCGCCGGCCGAGCTGCGCGCCGTGGCCGAGAGGCTCCATCAGGCCGGATATGCGGTGATGGGCGTACGCCTCAAGGGGCACGGCACCTCGCCTTGGGATCTGAACGCGCGCCGCTGGCAGGACTGGCTGGATTCGGTACGCCGGGGTTATCGCATCGTATCCGCCGTTGCCGATAAGGTTTGCCTGGCGGGGTTCTCGGTGGGGGCGGATTTGGCGCTGTGCTACGCGGCGCAACAGCCGCCGGGGCTGGCCGGGGTGGCCGCGGTTTGCCCGCCGCTGAAATTCCGCGACCGTAACATGAGGCTCGTGCCCCTGGTGCACGGCGCCAACCAACTG
>JAGTVB010000251.1 GCA_018224385.1 Gammaproteobacteria bacterium | reverse complement strand
TTTGCAATCGCTCCATACCCTGGGGCGTCACCTGGACACGCGCTAGGTAATAGGGCATTTGGTCAGACGGATCGAGTAGCCTGTCCGCCGACACCGTAACCACGCGCCCCTCTACCACGGGCGTAATGCGCGCTTGAAACGCGCTAAAGCGCGCATCCGCCGGGAGTCCCGCGTGCACGTTATCGATGTCGGTCGGTTGCACCCGCGCCTCGACTACTAAGGGTTCACCTTGCGGAACGATTTCCAATATCGGGATGCTAGGACTGATAACACCGCCGACCGTATGCACCCCGAGGCCGACCACGGTACCGTTCGTCGGCGCCCGGATTTCCGTCCGAAGCAGGGTATCTTCAAGAGCACGCATGCGCTCCTCGAGATCAAAAATCTCCGTTTGCGTATCGCGAAGCTCGGTCACCACATCGCTGAGAAATCGCTTTCGCAGCTGCAGAATGTGAAGTTGAGTTTCACCAATCTGAACTTGCGCCTGGGCGATGTCTGCGAGATGTTTTGCTCGCTCACCTTGTAGCTCGGCAATGGTACGTTCCAGTGCTCGCACGCGGCCCTTATCGACATACCCTTTCTTGAACAGTTTGCGAATGTCGTTGACTTCTTCCTTCAACGAAAGGATGCGTTGCTGCTCGGTTTGCTGGAGCGTATCGAGGCCACTCATCTGCACCTGCAGTTGCTTGACACGCTGTCCCAAGACTGAGATCTCACTTTGCAGGGCGTCATGGCGTGCTCTAAACACACTGCCCTGGCCGTCCAGGATTTCCTGCACCCTCGGGTCACCACCCTGTAGGCGCAACAACTCTTCGGGAAAGGCAATGCTCTGGCGCAGGTCGCGCTCGGCGCTCAAGCGTGCCTCGAGCGCACGGGTGGCCAGGTATTTACTGCGTGCAATCTCCAGGCTGGCCCGCGCCTGGGTCTCATCAAGGCGTAGCAGAATGTCACCGGCGTGCACGCTATCCCCGTCCCGCACCAAGATGTCCTTAACGATACCACCTTCCAAGTGCTGAACCGTCTTACGGTACGACTCCACCATCACCACGCCCGGCGCGACAACCGCGCTGTCCAACCTGGCTGTAGCTCCCCAAACGCCAAATCCGGCAAAAGCCACAAACACGATGCTTAACCCCATCAAGCGCGTATGACGGTCATCGGTCGGTACGGACGGCACGGCCAAGGTGGCAACCGGTGAAGACAGCGTGTCACTCATGTCAGCCTCCTCTCGCATAACCCATTCGCAGCGCACAGGCCCCATCTCGCGCCTGCGGTGCTGAGGGGGCGATCGGGTGTGGCGTCGCCGCCGGCTGAGCAAGTTTGGCCAAGACCAGCTCGCGCGGTCCGAACAGTTGGATGTGCCCTGCATTGAGCACGAGCATTTTGTCGACGCTCTCGACGAGGCTGGGTCGATGTGTGATGAGCAGCATCGTGGTTTTGGCGCATGCTTTGAGATCGTGAAGTGCATGCCGCAACGCCTGTTCTCCCTCCTCGTCCACATTGGAATTGGGCTCGTCCAGCACGACCAAAACGGGATCACCATACAAGGCGCGGGCCAGAGCGATACGCTGGCGCTGACCGCCCGAAAGCCCCATGCCGGACACCCCGATCGAGGTGTCGTAGCCCTGAGGCAGTTGCAGAATCATTTCGTGCACGCCAGCCCGGCGCGCGGCGGCCACGACCTTGTCCGCATCCACTACCCCAAAGCGCGCAATATTCTCGCCGATGGTGCCGCTAAACAGTTCCACGTCTTGCGGCAGATAGCCCAGGTAAGGCCCGAGTTCTGTGCGGTTCCAGGTGGTGATGTCGGCGCCATCCAGGCGCACCGTACCGGCATGACACGGCCAAAGTCCCAGGATGCCGCGCACCAGCGTGGATTTGCCCGACGCACTGGGCCCGATAATGCCGAGTGACTCGCCGGCGGCGAGTCGGAAACTCACTCCCCGGATCACCGGTGTGCTGGCGGCCGGTGGCGCAACGACGATTCGGTCAACCAGCACCTCACCCCGCGGTGCAGGCAGCGTCATGGCGGGCGGGCGTTGCGGCACGCTACGCAACAGCTCGTCCAAGCGTCGGTAGGACACCCGAGCACCCACAAAACCTTTCCAGGAACTGATCAACATATCGATGGGCGCGAGCGCCCGGCCCATCAGCAGCGAGGCGGCAATCATTACACCGGGCGTAATCATATGCTCAATCACTAGCATGGCGCCGATTCCTAACGCCGATGACTGCAGGATCAGGCGCCAGGACTTGCTCGCGGTGCTCAGCGCGTTGGATCGATCGCCCGCCAAGGCCTGCAGCGCCAGCGCTTTCGTATAGCGCATCAGCCAGCGGATACGAATGGCGTCCAGCATTCCGAGAGCTTCGAGCACTTCGGCGTTTCGCAGATGGCTGCTAGCGTCGTTGCTGGCGGCGATTGCTTCCAGGTTGGCGGCGGCCAGTGGTTTTCGGGTGCAAAGCTCGTTCGCGACGGTGAGGGCCAGAAGCATCAGGGCGCCGACGATGGCTACCCAACCGAACAGCGGATGGAAAAGAAACAATGCCAGCACATAGATCGGTAACCACGGGACGTCAAAGAAGGCGAACGGAGCGGTACTGGTGAGAAACTGGCGTAGCTGGGTCAGATCATGAATTGGCTGTACGGTGGCACTACCCAGGGGGCGCTTCCCGAGGTTGAAGGACGCGTTGAACAAACGGCCATTTAGCGCCATGTCGAAGCGTGCCGCGACCCGTATCAAGATGCGCGCCCGGACCCATTCAAGCCCGCCCATGACCAGCAGCAGCGTCACTGCCAGCAAGCTTAGCATTAACAGGGTAAACGCATTGCGGGTGGTGAGAACCCGATCGTAGACCTGCAGCATATAAAGGGGCGGCACCAGCATCAGCGCGTTGATGAACAGGCTAAATATCCCCACCGCCAGAAATGACTGGCGACAAGCGTGCAGCGCCCGATGCAGCTCAGATACCGTCATCTGGGATTGATAGGAAAGCATACAATCATCCTCACGACAGCCCGTTCGTACTGAACGTTCACTCGCCAGGAACGAACCGCTGCATTGAAACCAGGATGTACAGGCTTATCGCTTTCCTGGTTAGGTAGGTAAACTCAAGTTGTCACCTTGAGTGGTTTAGGAGACGAAATTGAGGCTACAGGCGAGCACAAAGCGTCCCACCTTAAGCTCGAAACCGGCGGCGGTCACGCTATGGATATGCCGGGGAGCAACCATTCTATCGAGCCGCCGGTGGTTTCCACCGCCTGACGAGCGGTGGATATCAAGTACGTCACGGCGGGACTG
>JAGTVB010000250.1 GCA_018224385.1 Gammaproteobacteria bacterium | reverse complement strand
GAGCATCCGCACATCAATTATCGCCATATCCCCATTCGGGCGCTTCGGGAGGTATCGCGCCTGGTTGACGAGGTCAAGCGCTGCCTGCCGCAGGTGCGCTGTCCAGTGGCAATCCTGCAAGCAAGCGATGACCCGGTGGTGGAGCCAAGCAGCGCGGTGCTGATCCATGAGAAGCTGGGCTCCTCGCTCAAGACGCTGCACATGGTGGCGGCCGATCGCCACGGTATTTTGCACGAAGACACGGCGGATACGCACCAGCGCCTGCAAGCCTTTCTCGATTCCCTGAGCGCCCCCCCCGCCCAGCGCAAAGCCAGGTGGCCGGCCTGGGGGCGAAGCAAGCATCCCTGGCTTCGCGCCTACCCGGCCGGCATCGACTGGGCGGAAGATGTCTCGGTGAAGCCGTTGAGCGCAATCTTTGAAGAGGCCATCGCACATTTCGCATCCCGCCCTTGCCTTGATTTCCTCGGCAAGCGCTTTACCTATGCGCAGATCGGCGCCCTCGTTAATCGCGCCGCCAAAGGCTTGCAGGCGCTCGGCGTATGCCGGGGCACCAAGGTTGGGCTTTGTCTTCCCAACACCCCCTATTTCGTTGTCTGTTATTACGCCGTGCTCAAGGCAGGCGGTACCGTCGTTAACTACAACCCGCTGAATGTGCAGCGTGAGCTGGAGCAGCAAGTCGAGGATTCTCACACGCACATCATGGTGACGCTCGATCTGCGCCAGATCTATCCCAAAGTGGCCGCTCTACTCGGCCGCACCCGGCTCAAGCGCGTGATCGTCTGTCGCATGGGCGACATGTTGCCGCCGTTTAAGGGCGTACTCTTCTCTGTACTCAAGCGCAGCGAGCTGGCGGCAGTTCCAACCGGCCCCGAGCAAGTACCGTTTGCCACGCTCATTGCCAATGATGGCCGGGTGCAGCCGGTGGCGGTCGATCGGCAACAGGATGTCGCGGTCCTGCAATATACCGGTGGGACCACCGGGCTGCCGAAAGGCGCCATGCTTACCCATGCCAATCTGGCGGCTAATCTGGAACAGGTGCGCCGCTGGTTTCCCGATCTGCAAGCGGGACAGGAACGGGTGCTGGCCGTGCTGCCGCTCTCGCACGCCTTTGCCATGACCGTAGCGATGAACCTCGCCGTGGCGGCGGGCGCGGAAATTATTCTGCATCCCCGCTTCGAGCCGAAGCGCGTCCTGAGAACCATTCAGACGAAGCGTGCGACGCTTTTTCCTGGTGTCCCGACCCTGTACACTGCCATCGTCGCCAGTTCCGATGCCGCCAAGTACAACCTCTCGTCCCTGAAGTTCTGTCTCTCGGGGGGCTCGAACCTACCGCTTGAGACCAAGCATCGATTCGAGCAGCTGAGCGGGTGCGTTCTCATCGAAGGCTACGGCCTGAGCGAGTCCTCGCCGGTAGTTACCTGCAACCCGGTCGGCGATGGCAACAAGCCGGGATCCGTCGGCCTTCCGCTTCCCGGCACGGTCGTCGAGATCCATTCCCTGGATGATCCAAACAAGGTGCTGCCGGCAGGGGAGCGGGGCGAGATCTGCATCCGCGGTCCCCAGGTCATGTTGGGTTATTGGCAGCGCCCCGAGGAGACAGCGGCGACTCTGGTCAGCGGTTGTCTGCACACCGGCGATGTGGGCTACATGGATGAAGAAGGTTATGTCTTTTTGATCGACAGGCTAAAGGATCTCATTCTTTGCAATGGTTACAACGTCTATCCGCGGGTGGTCGAGGAGGCCATTCACTTACATCCCGCCGTCGAAGAGGTCACGGTGATCGGGGTACCGGACCCGCACCGCGGTCAGGCGCCGAAAGCGTTCGTGAAAGTCAGGGAGGGACAGGTACTGAGCGAAGAGGCGCTGCATCATTTCCTCCAGGATAAACTCTCGCGCATCGAGCGGCCGCGCGCTATCGAATTTCGTGATGAGTTACCAAGAACGCCGATCGGCAAGCCGTCAAAAAAAGCGTTGCTAGCCGAGCAACAGACGCAATCGGGTGGAGACAGCGCCGGTATCGCCGCATGACGAGAAATCGTAAGGAGCCTAGTTCGATGAAGAAAGTCCTGATCGCCGATTACGTTCGTTCTCCGTTTACACCCGCCCACAAGGGCGCGCTCGGCAAAGTGCGTCCGGACGAACTCGCCGCTCAGGTGATCCGTGCCCTCCTGGCCAAGACGGCGGCGGATACCGAGACGGTCGAGGATCTCATCCTCGGCTGTGCGTTCCCGGAGGCCGAGCAGGGACTCAACGTGGCGCGCCTGATCGGGTTTTTGGCCGACTTGCCCTTGTCGGTAACCGGCGTGACCGTGAACCGCTTCTGCGGCTCGTCCATGCAAGCGGTGCACATGGCGGCCGGCGCGATCCAAATGAACGCCGGCGAGGCATTCATCTGTGCCGGTGTGGAATCCATGAGCCGGGTGCCGGTGATGGGCTTCAATCCCCTGCCTCACCCTGGCCTCTATCGGCGCTATCCCCAGGCCTACATGAGCATGGGGCAAACCGCCGAAAATGTTGCCCGGCAATACCAGGTGACGCGCCGTGAGCAGGAAGCGTTCGCGCTCACCAGCCAGCAAAAGGCGGCGGCGGCTGAGCACGATGGCCGCTTCGCGGAGGAACTCGTTCCTATCGACTACGACGGGACCCGCATCGAGCGAGACGGATGCATTCGCGCGGACACTACCTTGGAGGCGCTGGCATCATTGAAGCCGGCCTTTGACGCCAACGGCACCGTGACTGCGGGCACCTCATCACCGCTTACCGACGGTGCGGCGGCGATCCTCGTTTGCACCGAAAAATGGGCAGCTAACAACGGGCGCGAGCCGCTGGCGCAAGTGAAGAGCATCGCCGCGGCCGGCTGCCCGCCGGAGCTGATGGGGCTCGGGCCGGTGGCGGCCACCCGCAAAGCCCTGGCCCGAGCCAAGCTGTCACTGACCGATATGGATTTAGTCGAGCTCAATGAAGCCTTCGCATCCCAGAGCATTGCCTGCCTGCGCGAGCTCGGCCTGGATCCGTCCCGGGTCAACCTCGATGGCGGCGCCATTGCGCTGGGACACCCGCTTGGAGCCAGCGGCGCGCGTATCACCGGCAAAGCCGCGGCGCTGTTACGCCGCGAGGGCGCCCGCTATGCCTTGGCCACCCAGTGCATCGGCGGGGGCCAAGGCATCGCCACGATTCTGGAGGCGCTTTAGATGGCCGCGATTCAGAAGGTGGGCGTGATCGGGGCGGGCGTGATGGGCGCGGGTATCGCCGCCCATGTCACCAACGCGGGCGTGCCGGTGGTGCTTCTGGATATCGTCCCCGAGGGTGCCCGCGATCGCAATGCGCTTGCGACCGGGGCGATCGCGAGGCTGCGCAAGGCCGAGCCGGCCGCCTTCATGGAGCCGCGCAATGCCGACCTGATCACCCCCGGCAATACCGAGGACCACCTGGGGCTGTTAGCCGACTGCGATTGGATCATCGAAGCGGTGGTAGAGCGCCTGGAGGTTAAGCGCGCCCTTTACGCCAAGCTGCAGGCGGTGCGCAAAACGGGCTCCGTCGTCTCCTCCAACACCTCAACGCTGCCCGTTGCACAGCTAACGAATGGGTTACCCGAAGCGTTTACCCGGGATTTTCTCATCACTCATTTTTTCAACCCGCCGCGCTACATGCGCCTGCTCGAGCTGGTCACCGGTAAGCAGACGCGGGCG
>JAGTVB010000249.1 GCA_018224385.1 Gammaproteobacteria bacterium | reverse complement strand
GGAATCAAGGTTGCAATGACCGCCAGCCAGCCCAGAGCTAATAGTAAACTTTTCATCATAATACCTGCGCGCTTGATCGTTGAAAGGCAAGAGCTGGCGTGGCTTAGAGGATGTTTTAAAAATTACTGCGCTTGTCCTAGAGGCGTTGTGCGTTGGCTCGGAATCCTTAGGGTACTGCGCTGTACACTCCCGTTTACTCGCCCCATCCCTGGGGCTAGCTCCCTCGGAGCCAGTCTCGGCAGAGACTAAAACACCCTCTCACACCAGGTGTGCTTTGATCGGACGTGCCGCCTTAAACAAGGCCAAAGAGCGAGGCGCCAAGGGGTATGACGATTCACCACCCAAAAAATACCGTGCCTCGCTTTCCCAGCCGCTGTCATCGACCGTGTCGAGCAACACCAGCCAGTGGGAGAAGAGGGGATCTTTAGGCAGACGAAAGGGGATCGCTTCATGATGGGCGTTGAGCAAGAGCAGCATGTTGTCATCACGAATCGGACGATGGCGCTCATCGTGTTCATCGAGAGCACTGCCCACGAGCAGCACTCCCAAGGATGGAGCGAAGGTATGGTGCCATTCCTGGTCCGTCATCTCTTTCCCCTCGGGCGCCAACCATACGATATCCTTGAAACCTCGGATGCTTCTCCCTTGAAAGTAACGCTTGCGCCGAAAGACGGGATGGTTTTTGCGAAGGGCCACTAACCGCTGGACAAAATTAATCAGCTCGCGATCGTGCTCGCTGAGATCCCAATCGATCCAGCTGACCTCGTTGTCTTGGCAATAGCTATTGTTATTACCCCCTTGGGTATGCCCCATTTCATCACCTGCCAGTAGCATGGGTATGCCCTGGGAAAAAAACAGCGTCGCCAAGAAATTGCGCTTTTGTTGCTGCCGCAGGCTCTTTATGCTCACATCATCGGTTGGTCCTTCGACACCACAATTCCAGCTTAAGTTATCGTTGTGTCCGTCACGGTTGTCTTCCTGGTTTGCCTCATTATGCTTGTGGTCGTAGCTGACCAAATCTTGCAAGGTAAACCCGTCATGGCAGGTAACGAAATTAACGCTTGCATAAGGTAAGCGACCGCTCCATGCATAGAGATCGCTGGAACCTGTCAGGCGTGTAGCGAGCTCGCCTATCATGCCGCCATCGCCCTTCCAATAGGCGCGAATGCTGTCGCGGTACTTGCCGTTCCACTCTGCCCAGCCGACGGGGAAATTACCCACTTGGTAGCCACCTTCACCGATGTCCCAAGGTTCTGCGATCAGCTTGACCTGAGAAAGCACGGGATCTTGATGAATGATGTCGAAAAATGCGCCCAGCCGATCGACCTCATGCAGTTCACGCGCCAGCGCGGGCGCCAGATCGAACCGAAAGCCATCCACGTGCATCTCCTGCACCCAGTAGCGGAGGCTGTCCATGATGAGCTGCAATACCCGCGGATGCATCATGTTGAGGCTGTTCCCGCATCCTGTGTAGTCCATATAGTGGCGGGCATCGTTGGGCAACACACGATAATAGGCCCGATTGTCGATACCGCGAAACGACAAGGTGGGCCCGAGGTGGTTTCCTTCGAACGTATGGTTGTAAACGACGTCGAGGATGACCTCGATACCCGCGGAGTGCAGGGTTTTAACCATGGTCTTGAACTCTCGAACCAGACCGCTGGCGGAGTAGCGCGCTTCCGGCGCGAAAAATCCAATGCTGTTGTAACCCCAATAGTTCCTTAACCCTTTCTCGATTAGGTAACGGTCGTCGAGGAACGCATGCACAGGCATCAGTTCCACGGCAGTCACGCCGAGGCGTTTGAAATGATCGATAACGGCTGCAGTGGTTAGGCCGGCATAAGTTCCACGAAGTGGCGGCGGAACGTCTGGGTGCCGCTGTGTAAACCCTTTGACATGCACCTCGTAAATTATGGTTTCATGCCAGGGCGTTCGGGGCGGACGATCATCGCCCCAGGTAAAGGCAGGGTCGATCACGCGGCACTTCGGCATGCCCGCGGCGTCATTGCGCCGATCAAAGGACAGATCCGCCTTGTGATGACCGATGCGATACCCAAAATGAGCATCGCTCCAGCGCAGCGTCCCGTCGATGGCCTTGGCGTAAGGGTCGAGCAAGAGTTTATAAGGATTAAAGCGATGGCCCTGTTCCGGAGCATAGGGGCCGTATACTCGGTAGCCGTAAAGCAGCCCTGGCCGCGCCTCGGGTAAATAGCAATGCCATACTTGGTCGACACGGTCGCGAAGATTAATGCGCTGCAGTTCGCGCCGTCCCCGAGGATCAAACAAGCACAACTCCACCCGCTGTGCATTTTCTGAAAACAAAGCGAAATTTACCCCCTCTCCGTCCCACGTGGCACCCAACGGATAGGATTTTCCGCTCCAAACGGCTAGTGTGCGTTGTGCCATTGTCCCTCATATGCCTCTTATTTTATTTAAGTTATTCGTTTTTAAGTTATTCGTTGCCCGACCATTGTGAACGGCTGCAAGTCGCCCCGCAAGGATGAGCGCCAGCAATGAACCGAGTCATCCTCCAGTCATGCCGCGGTAGGCTTTGGTCGCATAGCGTTTATGAGATGACGTGAAGGTAATTCGCCCCGCTCGAAGCCGAGGGCAGCGCGCTTTGAGACTGTGGCGTTCTCAATTGCGGATCGCCTGCAAAAGCGCACCAAGAATCCAGTACACGATAAGTCCCAACGCAATCAACAAGAGCACCAGCAGAGCCGTAACGGTGATCACGACAAGTCGGCTCGATGCGGTGGCACTGCCGGGTTCTTCCCTATAACGATTCAGCAGCTCGACATTGCGCCGGTTCGCTTTCCAGACAAAGTCAAAGATATCGCCAAGGATGGGTACTGCACCGACGATTGATTCAACGGCAATGTTTAGCGCCATGCGAATGAGAACCACATTCGGTACTCCCAGCTGAGCGGCGGCAGCAACGATGTAGCTCGATAGCAAGGCGCCGATGAGATCTCCGAAGCCGGGAAGCAGCCCAATCACCCCATCGATGCCGATACGGTAGCGGGTACCGGGTATCCGGATAGCGCTATCGAGGATCCACGCGAGACGATCCAAGTGTCCCGATCTGATCGTGGAATTATCAGTAGGCTTTCGGTGAAGAGCCACTAACCTAATCTCCAGCTTGGTAATTGTCGAGAACAAACACGGCCAACGCGTGTTTCAAGGGAAAGCAAAGACGGCGTGCACCGGCGCATCACCAAGGTCCGCCGCTGCAGGTGAAACAGTCCATCAATGCTGTCATCGGCTCGCCCGGCCAGTACTGCAAGTCAGTAAATCACTTCTTGGCAATTATCCAAACGGCATGCACGATTCCCGGAATATAGCCAAGTAGGGTCAACACAATATTAACCCAGAAGTGCTTACCCAATCCGACCTGCAGAAACACACCCAAGGGGGGTAAAAGAATCGCAACAATAATTCGGACTAAATCAGCCAAGGCACTCACTCCAACAGTCTATGCTGGCGCTATTGAGCGCAAGAAGTGTTCCGACTTCCTCTGGGATCCGAAGAACGGTCTTCTTTTGCGATTACTCTCAACAGCTTGTGCAAAACGATGGAGCTTGTCATTGGGCTGTTGGGCGGCGGCGCTCGCCATGCCCAGGTATTGCCCCGTCCACTCCTGCAGGTTGCCACGGTGCGTCCTTGCGGCTCTGGCGCTCGCGACCTTACCTTACACAGATTTTTACTCTCCCGGTGCTCATGGATAGGTGCAAATGCCTGTAAATCCGGGTCGCTGAAGCGTGGGTCCGGCGCAGTAATTTTTTATGCCGAGCCGGGCAAAGCGTCGAACATCCACAAGCGTTTCTTACAAGGCGCTTGTAAAATGTGCAATCGTGCGCCGACGGTCGCCCCCCGGTACACTGCGGTTTTCTCCAGACGCCACACGCTGGACAACAGGAGGGCGGTATCGAGAAGGCGCGCGTTGATACAGGCACATCGATTGCTCAGCTTCTACTTTTTTGCGCACCAGCGCAACGTCTACGCAGGAGGAGCGGCATGAAAGACAACGTGTTCGAGAGCAGCTTGGGTGAAAAGACTGGGTTTTTTGCAGCTGACAGCGGCCTAGACGGCCAGCGATTAATTGATCATCTCACCGCCCTGGTTGGCGCTTACACCATTCCTGGTTTGGATATCAGGGCGACGCTAGAACGTAATAGAAAGGATTTGGAAGCCCTTGCCGAGGCAAATAGCCAGGTTTTTCACGGTATCCATATCGCTATGGCGGGCGAGGGGGAACTACTGAGCCGAACCGTCGAGCAGACGATTCAAGCCGTTCGAAATGTCTCAACCTCAGCGTCGCTGAGTGACATCAGACAAAGGCAAATCGAACTTCTGATTGAGGTCCTCGGAGCCGCGCTCGCAACGATGCGGGAGATGGCGGAATCAATCGCTGTCGCCAACAGGGAAGCCTTTGAGACGATCAATCGACGTCTGTCCGAAAGAGCGAGCGATATGCACGATCGTCTCGATCGAGCCGCTCATTTGCCCGAGGAGGACCGATATTAGCGACAGGTGATAGCCTGGAGGTCGTATGTTGCGTTACCGCCGTGCCGTTTCGCGACCCTTCTCAAAGCAGCTTCCTTGCAGAAGCAGGCGTTCGGCAGGCAATCCCGTTTACCCTCGGCCCGTTGGCATCGTGCTTGCTGAATATATATATCCTTCCCGCTAGACCTTAAACGAGGGCGGAGCATGAAAATCGAGCTTCATGGGAAGATTATGGAGGTGAACATGAACGATTCAAGCGGAAAAAAGGGCATGCTTTCGGTAGTTTTTCTCAGTAGCGTTGCTGCGCTGATGGGCATGCAGGTGTCCAACGCCGGCACCGATACCACCACTCATCAGGATGTTCAAGGATCAACCTATGAGAAGAGCCAACCGATAAGCCAAGCTCCGGAGGCAACAGTGCCACAGACCACGCCAGGTGCCGCGGATGTTGAGACGCAAACGGATGTGGAGTCCGAGGCAGAAGCTACCCTACCGTACGACACCGGTAGTCAAAGCTCGCTTTACCATATGAATGCCGACGAAATTATCGGCAAGACTGTGGTCACGAGTGACGGTACGGAACTCGGAGAAGTTGATACGCTGGCAAAAAAGCCTTCCGAGGGTGATCAGGTTTATGCGGTGGTCTCAGCTGGAGGGGTGCTCGGTATAGGCGGTGAAAAGGTGGTGATCGATCTCAAGGACCTAACGCTTGTGGATGACCAGCTGCAAACATCGTCCATTCAATCCGAGGAGCAGCTAAAGCAGCAACCTCAGTTCAATGAAGAGGAATATGTGCAAGTTGAGGAAACGGATCGTCCGATCAGCGAGTTTGCAGGCTTCGAGCCAAAGCAGCAGCCGTAATCAACAGCGTCTATTCCAGCGATAGGTAACTGGTTCAGTTTGGAATTTGACGTACGTTACGTTGCATAGACCGGGGCATAAGTGATGCCCCGGTCTCTCTCTGCTGTGCTTGCCACGGCGACATTGCGCGCTAGCGGGGAATCTGTATTTTTGTGGTCCTGTTGCCGGTGCCCGCGACATTCGTAACAGACGCTTACGATGACCTGTCAGGGGTTATCTTTGCCAGCCGGTCGGCGAGTGCGCCAATCTCGTCCTGCAGGCGTTGTCGGACGCGGGTCACTGCGCGGGTCTGGCTATCGGCGATTACCGCTGCGATTTCATGCATTTGAGACAGAGCATGTTCCCTAGCGGTCTGTAAAATGGCTTCCTGTCTCTTGATGAGATCCGCAGTGCCACTGCTCGCCGCCAATGCATTGATGGAATCGGCAGCCTCCTGCAGTACGCGCTGAAGGATCTCCGCCTGCCGGATCAGCAGCAGGTTCGCACCTTCTAAGGCTTGCTGATTGGCGAATGCTAGCGCCTCCAGATTACGGCGTTGCGCATTGAGGATCTCACCGAGATGGATGCCGCCAATGTGCCGACCGCTGAAGGCTTTCGCAAGTTGCTCGATCAGCTTGCTGGCATCGCTTTCGCGCAGCGTCTGCGCGAGGTCAACTTCATAGTGCTCGTCAATCTCCGCTTCGGAGGTAACCCAGTCGTCTGCTAGATGGTTGCCGAGAAACCCCCTCTTTTCAGCGCGGTAGTAGGCCGCTTCTTCAATCATACGCCAGCGCTGTTCGGGTGTTACTCGTTTTTTTTCATGAAGACGCGGGCTGCTTGGTAGCGAGACAGCATCGTCATTGCCCTCTGCTGGCAGCGTTTTCTCGTGTGCGGGTACCGTCTTACGCACCATTTTTGTGTTGCTCCTTAGCAAAGACGTTAAAGGCGTTATCGAAATCTCTCCGGTCATGATTTGGACACCGTGTCATTGCGCCGGCTGGCCAAAGGAAGCAGGAGATGAAAGCAAGCTCCCTCACCGAGGGTGGACTCCACCTGGATGCTCCCGCCATGTTTCTCCGCCACAGCTCGCGCTACGTACAGGCCGATGCCTGTTCCAGCGTTGGTGTTCTTGGTGGTGAAGTGCATATCAAAAATGCGCTCGGCAATGGAAGACGCAATCCCCGGTCCCGTATCACACAGTGTGAGCTCTGCGAACTCCTTGGCATTGTCAATGGTTATTCGTGCCTCCAAAACACCTTCTTTCGGCATCGCGTCCAAGGCGTTGACGATGATGTTCAAGATAGCCAGTCGTAACTGACTTTCGCAGCCATGGACCATGACCGGAGAGGAAAGTAGCTGAAAATCCAAGAGCACTTCTTGTTTCTGGGCCTGCGGTGCAATCAGTATCTGCAAACCTTTCACAAGTCCGCGCAAATCAAGGTCGTGTTTGTGCTCCAAGTGTGGTGACATCAGATCCAGCAGAGATCCAAGAAAGCGGTTTAGCTTGGCGATCTCTTGAGTGAGCACTCCCGCATAACGCTCCCGTCGGTCAGGATCCGTTGATGCATCTTCTTGGAATGTCCTCTTTAACATCTCCAAGTTGATGACCATCGAGTTCAGGGATGATCTCAGATCATGGGCGACACCCATGTAGAGTCGCGAAATACCACGAAAGCGCGCCGCTTCACGCAAGTCGCTCTGCAATGCCTCGAGCATAGCTTGCTCCCGTATCAAAATCATGCAGCCCTTCCACTCATGCAGATCAGCAGGATAGAATTCTAAGCATAGCCGGCGCGCGCCGCCTAGCATCGGCCTATCGATTTCCAGGGTATACATCCCGAGATTTTGGGTCCTGATACGAGTCACTGCCTCGTCAACTCTCCGGTACAGTGCCTGAAGGTTATGCTCCCGATCCTCTGGCCGAGCATTTCCTAGGAGGTCTTTAGCGGCTTCGCTGATAAACCCTACTTTTCCGTCGGCCCCGACCAAGACAACTCCTACCTGCATGAGGCTCGCGAGGGTATCCAGATCTTTTCGCGCCGCTTCTGCTTTGCTACGCGCCGCCCTGACTTCCGAACCCAAACGGATCGCTGCCGCCCGTAACGCTGAGAAGTCATCGTCCGCTGTTTTTGGGATGTTCGTAGGATCCGCTAACGGGCTCGTTGCCAACGCAGTGAGTTCGCGATTCAGCCGGCTGAGCTGCCGCTGGAGCAATAGACCTAACCCCACGATGATCACCAGGCCACCCATCAAGGCAATGGCAAGTTTGGAATAAACACTGTCGTAGAGCCCTGCAATCGGTTTATTCTGGAGTTGCGTTTGTAGATAGCCGAGGAGCTTCCCCGAACGTTGAAGTGGGAGCTGCAATCGATGTATGTCCCGACTGAATGGGTAGGTGAATGCGCTTTGCAGGCGTGGTGTACGTTGATCGCCGAACAACCATTCGGGCCTCTCCGCGTCCTGACCGGTGTGTGACTCATCACTGCTGGTAACGACCTTGCCTCTGGCGTTAACGACGTCAATCGCCGTCACCACTACAGACCGTTGCTCTGCGTTCTCAAGCGTGGCGAGGAGCGCCTTCAATTCGTCCCGATCCCCAGCCAGCAACTTGTCTACAAGTGACTCATCAAGCACCGCCAATATTTGCCGGCCAAGCAGCGTCGCCGTGTCCTCCAGGATCGCTCGTCCTGCGATGCGCAGATCGGCCTGAATCCAAATAGCGAGCCCAATAAAAGCGATTAGATAAACGATCAGAAGAGAAAGCGTGTTTTTTGCTGCCAGCCGCATGGGAACGTTCTCTTGCTTCAATCCAAATACGAGTTAACGGTCGTTCACCAAAAGCGCATTGATTGAGGCAGCCCTAACTAAGGCTGTGGAGAAAACTACCTCGCTAAAGCAGAGGGCTTCGCATGAGATGCGGTGAATACATCATCGTATCGTTGGCGGCCCCTTTTTTCCGCGAGTCATCGTAGTTATTCCAAGCTCCACATTTCATCCGGCCTCGCTCGCGAAGCAATTAGTGATGAGGGGTCCCTTGATTAAGCGCCTTTATCACGTGGATCAATGAGAAAGAAAATCTTGTGCTGAGGATGTGCATGTTATGTTCCATGCGGCTCGTTGATGAACCGCATGAAGCGCCGATAAAACGGATGGAGAGACTGTGCGTAATGGCCATCGCGGAGGCGCGCGGCAGGAGCGGGCTTAAATGCAGGCGGTTTTGCTTTGATATCGGTTCTTGGAACGCTTCATTCAGTCTTCTTGATACTGCTTCAATCGGTTGTAGAGCGTTTTCAAACTGATGCCTAGGGTCTCAGCGGTCAAAGGCTTGTTGCCTTCAAAATGCGCAAGGGTAGCCAGTATCAATCGCCGCTCCGCTTCGCCAATTGGCATTCCAACGCTGAGCCGCATGGGATCGCCATTGGAGGATGCCTTTGGCTCAAGCGGATCGGCAATGTGTATGACATCAATCTGACTGTCATGATGGGCCAAGATGAACGCCCGCTGAACTGCATTCCTAAGCTCCCTTACGTTGCCCGGCCAAGAATAGAGCGCCAGCTTTCGAATGGCTGCCACAGTGAAGCGCTTTTGTGCGCCCTGTTGCTGATTGAGCAGATGGAGGAAGTAGTTGGCAAGGAAGGTGATATCCCCACCGCGCTCGCGCAACGGGGGGAGGCGAATCGGAAAGACATTCAAACGATAAAATAAATCTTCACGCAACTTTCCCTGGGAAACAGCCTCTTCTGGATCGCGGTTAGTCGCTGCCACGAGACGGACATCGACCGGAATCTCCCGGTCGCCACCTACGCGAAGGAGCTTTCCCGTCTCAAGAACACGCAGGAGCTGAACCTGGAGTTCCGGGGGCATTTCAGTAATTTCGTCCAAGAACAACGTACCGCTGGTCGCCCTTTCAAAGAAACCTTTGTGTTGGCGGTTGGCGCCGGTGAAGCTTCCGCGCTCGTGCCCGAATAGCTCACTGCCAATCAGCGTTGCCGATATGGCGCCGCAGTTAACAGCGAGAAACGGTCCAGCGTGTCTGGGACTGAGCTTATGAACGGCTTGAGCCGCGAGCTCCTTGCCGGTCCCACTTTCGCCCTGCAGAAAGACCGTGATGTCTGTGGCTGCCACCTTGTGCATGACATCGTAGACTTTTTGCATCGCAGGTGATTCGCCTACCATGAACTGATTCGCTCGCGTTTCGGGTGCCTCAGAGGGTGACGGCCACCCCGTCCCAAGGCGATGCTCGTGCAGGACGCTTTTCAGCGCCCACAGACATTCCTGTAGACGCTGAAGATCAAGTGGCTTGATGAGGAAATCGAAGACGCGTGCCCGTAACGATTCGACGGCAGAATCAATGCTTGGGTGCGCCGTAATGATAATGATTTTGGTACGATCGCAATCGATGGTATTGATGAAATCGAGACCGCTTCCGTCCGGCAGCAAGAGATCGACAAACAGGATGTCGGGCAGGGTATGGCGAACTGCGTTTCGTGCGGCCTCTAATGTCGAGACGGTGGTCACCGACAGTCCTTCAGCTCGGATGAAGTCCTCCAGTGCCGAGGCAAACCCGGGGTCGTCATCGACAACGAGGGCGGTCAACATCGTGGCTTTCCCCTTGGCCGCCCATCCAGCCTGCCAACGACCTAATCCCTGTGGTGATGTGGCAAAAAGCTGCGGGCCATGTCCAGTGCGTCAGTCCAAATCCTCCATGAACAGTGACTTAAATAGAATACCACAAGTGATAGTTCGCGCCCTTAATCCTGCTTGGGTAAGCGCCCTGTTGCGTATCACGACCTGTTATATTTCAAGCACTTGCAATCCAAGCGCTGTTCCATTCTGTCTTGCCTTGTGGCGCACTGCCCACCCAGTCCGGGCCGTTGCTGTCCCCACATAGGAGCCTTCTAAGCGTCCGCTGGCGCATCGCGTTCCAGCATGGGAGTCGAAAAAAGTCAGTATGAGAGGTGCGGCTCGGGGGTAGCTTACACGCAGGGGGCGGGATGGGTACATTACCACGCAACAACGATCATCCGACTCGAATGAGCCGGTAACCCCTGGACCGCGGTGCGCTTTGTTGCTCTCCCGGTGCTACCATCGGGTCGGAAGCAGGGCCAGTGCGGCGCTATCTTGCGGTGAGAGAGACTTGCCCGCAGGGTGAGCGCTCGCGATTCGATGGACTCAACGGGCAACACCGGGAGGTGCGTCGGTCAAGCGTATGAGCTCTGTAAGATTTACTCAAGTTGTAAAGACTGCCATCGGTGTCGTGGCCGCGCGCTTGGGCAGGACAACCCTGCTTTCCGGCATCGCCACCTCCATCACCGCGGGAGCAGCCGTTAGGCAGAGCTGGCGGTCAGCAAAGCGGTGGGGGGTATCGCGGCACAAACCGCGTCCCAGCGAGCGCGGAGCTGTCATACCCTCGCGTGAACCTGGAGCAAGCAGCGCCACCTCCGTTCGATCGAGAACCGGTTACAGAGCACCTTGTCGGCCACCTGAGGGGCCATGCCATGCCTTTATTGGCAATGTCCGGAGCCCCCACACCTGATTGTGTTTGGAATACATCCTGCAACGGTGAGGTGGCGTGCTGCCTATGGCTGCGGGATGCGACGGGTGTCAAAGCCCGATCGCAACCGCCGGCATGGGGCACGGTGTCCCGGTCTTTAGAACCGTGTCTAGGCGAGGCATGCACGACCCTCTGACGCGCTGAGAAGACTCGATGATTGGGCAACCGGTTGGTCAGCGACATAACACCCGTCACAGCGATGCAGCGCGCTCTTCTCATCGTCAACAGCAAGGCCCGAAAGGGTCGTTTTGACCTGACCCCGGGCATCGAGCTGCTCGAACAATATGGGATGGTCGTTACCACCCGTCGGGTTCATGAACCGCGCGACATCGCAGCGGTCATCCAGCGTGTCGGCCCCTGGGCGGACCTCGTGATCATCGGTGGGGGGGATGGAACGCTCAGTCGCGCCGCCGAAGCCCTCGTCGAGGTCGGGCGCCCCCTGGGTATCTTGCCCCTCGGGACAGCGAACGATCTGGCGCGTACCCTTGGGATCCCGGAGAATATCGTCGAAGCCTGTAGGATCATGGTTAACGGACGCCGTTACGCCATCGATCTCGGCTGGGTCAATGGAAAGCATTTTTTCAATGTTTCCAGCGTCGGGCTCAGTGTGCGGATTAGCCGCCGTCTCACCGGGGCTGTAAAGCGCCGCTGGGGTGTCCTCAGTTATGCGATAACTTTCTTGGATGTCTTTAGGACGATGCGTGCTTTCGAGGTACGCCTGAACATTGGGAGTCGTTCCGAGACATTTCGCACGGTACAAATAGCGGTTGGCAATGGCCGCTTCTACGGCGGTGGAATGGCGGTTGCCGCCGACGCCTCTATTGACGATCAGCAACTGGATTTTTACAGTCTCGCGCCGCAGAGCCTGTGGCGCTTCATCCTGATCAGTCCGCTGTTGCGTAGCGGTCGGCACGACTTGTGGCAAGGCGTTCAACACCGGCGTGGCCAACAGTTCGAGGTGGTCACGCATCGGCCTATGGCCGTTAATACCGATGGTGAAGTGACCGCCCGAACGCCCGCCAACTTTATGGTAAAGCCAAGAGCGCTCGCCGTATTTGTTCCGGCTACGGGAGGGCCGGGCTTGGCTTCCGAGTTACGCTCATAGGATGTTCGGGACAGGTCGTGAGCGGCGGCCGAATAAGCTGTTCGTGCACAAGTGTCCCCAGCGCTGGCAAAGCGGGCGCCCGATGGCACTGAGTTGCTGATTGAACTCTGGTGTAATATCTACAAAGCTTAGAGCATGTATTAAAACCTTCTGCTCTGGCCATAACTGCGTTACGCGCAGGCTCGAAATCCTCAT
>JAGTVB010000248.1 GCA_018224385.1 Gammaproteobacteria bacterium | reverse complement strand
CTCCTGCGGCCCCGTAGCCGTGGGCAAGTGCGGCGTCAGGAGCCTCGCCTTAGCGGGGGCCTCAGAAAGCCGTGGCAGGCACCGCGGCAGGCTCTGACCGGAGCCGCGCGAGCGGTCTGTCGCGCTCGATTCGTCGCTCGATGAGATGCGCGCCGCGCTTTTGCTCATTGGCGGCAGCAGCGGTTAACGGTACAGGGCCACCTCGGCAAGGCACACATCGGCATGATAGGGGCGGCCGATGGCAACCAAGCCAAACCGCTTAAGACCGGATAGTGCCAGCGGCACGCGGGTCCGGTGGGGCTTGAAGTCAGAAAAAGGCAGGCGCACGGCAGTCCATTGCGTCGGGGCGACAAAGCTGTGGCGATAAGATTGCCAAGGCAGCCGGAGATCCGCGGTGCGAAGGTGGGCGCTATAGCTTTCTCCGTTGCCGTAGACGAGCAGGTGCAGGCCAGCAAACCCGCTGGCATCCAGCAGCGTTGCTTGAGCAAGATCGAGGCTGAGCTGAATGAACCCGCCGTTGTTGTCGAGGCGGACCTCGCCGGTCAGACGCAGGCACGGTTTGCCGTGCACCGTGTCAAGCAGGACCTTTTCCGTAGACAGGCCCCCCATCACCTGGTCGCTGATCCCACGCCAGGTGGTTCCGAGCTTCGACACCAGGGTCCCGGTGGAGCGATCGTCGATGACCAGGGCATCGTGCTGAGCGCCCTCGGCGGCCGAGGTCAGCATGGTGACAATGATCCAGACAAGAAGGCTGTGCCACCGCCCCATGGAATGCTCGAATGTACTTGCTTTAACACGCGTCCAGTGTTCCTAAATCCCCAGGTAAGGGCCTGCTGCTCCGAGCACGACCACGATGAAACCGAGAACGACGTTAACTCCTACCAAGCGTCGGATCCGTGCCAATGCGCCAATCCCTGCCCCCCATTCCCGCGCGGCGATGGCGGTTTTTAGACGGCGGTAGGGTGCAAAGAAAAGATACATGAAGATCGCCATCATGAGGATGCCGAGGCCAGTCATCAGGTGTACGTGGTGCCCTGCCGCGGCAAAGCCGCCCAGAAATGCCAGCGTCATCCAGAAGCCGGTGACCAGCAGCAAGGCAATGGCGGCCCAAACCCAGGGAAAAAAGCGCTGGAATACGCCTAACCAGAGGCTCAAGCGAACCGGCGGCTCAAGGAGTTGAGCGGCCACGGGGCGCAGCATCATATGGGCGAACAGCATGCCACCCACCCAGACCACGGCAGCAAGGGCATGTAACGAAAGTGCAACAGACATCTCGAGTTCCAAGTTCAGCAGCCGTGTATTTTACCATGCCCCGGTGCCGGCGGATCGGGGATCGTCTCTTGACGGGGATTCCCGGGCGCTGCCGCCAATGACTCGGCTGGTCGAATTTTCCGCGCCGTTGGCGGTCTCTTTGGAGGAGCTTACCACGTGTTGGACAAGGAGAGACTCGATGAATACCGGCGATTTATTGAAGCGACTGATGGAGGGCGGTTTGGGTGGGGCGACCGG
Source organism: Gammaproteobacteria bacterium (assembly GCA_018224385.1). Classification (GTDB taxonomy): domain Bacteria; phylum Pseudomonadota; class Gammaproteobacteria; order HK1; family HK1; genus JAGTVB01. The sequence continues at coordinate 10,682 of JAGTVB010000248.1, read as the reverse complement.
CTCCGGCTCTGCCAGGAGTAACGATTTGGTGAGCAAGCTGTTAAACAGCGGTGCCGCCAGTGGGCTCTTGGGCGGCGCGCTCTCCGGGACACTGACCAGCCTGCTGACCGGCAAAAAAGGCAAGAAGCTTGCCGGCTCGGCCCTTAACGTGGGCGGTTTAGCAGCGGTGGGCGGATTGGCCTATATGGCTTACAAGCGCTATCAGCAGGGCGCGCCGGCGCAGGCCAGCGCATCCCGCCCCAGGCTGGACCAACCGCTGGTTCAAGCCGGCTTTTTACCGCCGGACGAGGATACCACCTCGCAAAACGCCCTCGGTTTGGCGCTGATGCAGGCGATGATTGCTGCGGCCAAGGCCGACGGACATATCGATCAAGAAGAGCATCAGCGTATCTTCGAGCAGATCAACAAGCTTGACCTTAGTGCCGAGAGCAAGGCCTTCCTCTTGGAGGAGCTTGGCAAGCCGCTGGATCTTGATGCCATCGTCAAGCTCGGTGTCACCCCCGAGGTGGCGACCGAGATCTACACGGCGTCGGTGCTCGCGGTGGACATTGACAGCCCCGCTGAGCGGGCGTATTTACAGATGCTCGCCGCGCGCCTCAATTTGGCGCCGGCGTTGGTCGAGCAGGTCCATGCCACGGCGGAGGCTGCTGTCAGAGAAGGCGCGACCCGCTGAGCGAGCCCTCGCTGCGGGCCGGGTGTGGGCTGAACTGACTTCGGAGGGCGCTCCTCAGGGCGAGGAGGCGGCCGTGATCGGCTCGTTGACGACCGGCAGGCCGGCCAGCGCCATGGCACTCTCGGCTGGGTCATAGGTCTGCTCGACGAGCTTCCCGTCAAGGTAGTCGCGGTACGCCTGCATGTCGAAATGTCCGTGCCCGCAGAGGTTGAACAGGATGGCCCGGCTGCGCCCTTCTACCTTGCACCTTAGCGCTTCGTCTATGGCGGCCTTGACCGCATGGTTCGCTTCCGGGGCCGGCAAGACACCTTCCACCCGAGCAAACTCGAGGCCGGCGGCGAAGCACTCGAGCTGCTCATAGGCACGCGCCTTGATGTAACCGAGCGCGGCCAGATGACTGAGCATCGGCGCCATACCGTGATAGCGTAGCCCTCCCGCGTGAAACCCGGGCGGCACGAAGCTCGATCCCAGCGTATACATTTTTACCAACGGCGTAAGGTGGGCGGTGTCACCGAAATCGTAGGCATAGGCGCCCCGGGTGAGGGTTGGGCACGCCGCCGGCTCCACGGCGAGCAAGTCTACCGCACGGCCGTGACGCAGCCGGTCACCGAGAAAGGGAAAGGCAATGCCGGCAAAGTTGCTGCCGCCACCGGTGCAGCCGATGACGAGATCCGGATAATCCTCGGCGAGCTGGAACTGAACTTGTGCCTCCAGACCGATGATGGTCTGGTGCAAGAGCACATGACTGAGGACGCTGCCCAGGGCGTATTTGGTATCTTCTCGCCGGGCGGCTACTTCCACTGCCTCACTGATAGCGATGCCAAGGCTGCCGGTGCTGTCGGGATGCCTCTCCAATACGGCGCGCTCGGGGTATCGAGCGCCTTCTCTAGCCGCCGGGCGCGAAACAGGGGCGTCGGGCGCCATTGCCGATAGACCTCGCGCACTGGTGCCGGGATCAGAATATCGCGCTCTATGCTGACTTCCTGCTCAATGATGGCCCGCGGGAAGATGGGCGCCAGATCGTCGGGCGTTGCGGGACGCTGGGTCGAGGGATTGAGTATCGGGGGCAGCGGCGTGGGCAGATCGGCGGCGATGTTATACCAGGTGTGCGGGAGATCGCTCTCGGCGAGCATGAATTTCACGCAATCGGCCATGATGCTAGGCTCTGCTGGTGGCGTTGTCGGCAGTTTCTGTGGAGGCGCGCCAATAGTGTGGCAGCTTTATTGGGCGCGGTGAAGTCCCGTTTTTCAGAGTTCCCATCACTCGCCTGAGCGTGGCTTGCTCACGGGTATCCGGTGCGGCACCATGGCGTTGGCAGCTTGAGCGAGAGAGGCAGCCATGAATTCCAAGAAGCGGCATTTTCTGGCGGTTTCGCTGCTCGTCCCGTTTGCTCTTGCGGGCTGCGGTTCAGTGTAGACCGATGTGCGCGTGCCGCGCGACTACCGTTCCGCCACGCCGCACGATGTGCCAAGCCACGCTACCGACCGGACGGGGGTGTTAGTACGGTTTATCGCCCCCGATTCTGGGCGGCTCGTCGCTTACCCGTGTCTCGGGAGGTGCCGGTCATGGGGGGGGTCGAGTTAGCGGCACCCTCGTGCCCTGCTCGAGGCAGTCGCTCCTACGGTGCGCAAAAAGCACGGTCGGTGCTGACCGAGCCGCGCCATCGACTGCTTCTGTCGCCAGTGCGATGCACCCCGTCACTATGGTATTATTTATGCCATTGGTAGGGATGCTGTAAACCAATTCCTTTCCAGCCTCAGAAGCTGTTCGAGACATACCGCAAGCGCTGGCGGAAAAAGGCGCACGGCGGTGAGCAACCGGAGCGTACAAGGGAGTACCTGAGGAGGGCGAGCCCTCGCGCAACGCCGCCAAGGCAGGCCGGTAATTTTTGACACAGCTTCTCAGCTTGAGTTTCTTTACCTAAAGTTCCTTCCTTAGAACAAGGCCGGTCGCAGCTTTATATGTTCGAATTCGCCAAAGAGGTCCTCCAGGTCAATATCGAGGAGGAAATGAAGCAGTCGTACCTGGACTACGCCATGAGCGTAATCATCGGGCGCGCACTGCCGGATGTGCGAGACGGGCTGAAACCCGTACATCGGCGGGTCCTGTTCGCCATGAGCGAACTGGGGCTCGATTGGAATCGGTCTTATAAGAAATCGGCCCGCGTTTGCGGCGATACCACGGGTAAGTATCACCCTCACGGCGAAGGCGCGGTGTACGATGCGCTGGTGCGAATGGCTCAGCCTTTTTCCATGCGGGCGATGTTGGTCGATGGGCAAGGGAACTTCGGCTCCGTGGATGGCGACCCGCCCGCGGCCATGCGTTACACCGAAGTCAGGCTGTCGCGCATCGCTCACGAGCTGCTTGCCGACATCGATAAAGAAACCGTCGATTTCGTGCCCAACTACGATGGCTCGGAACGAGAGCCAGCGGTGTTTCCGACGCGGCTGCCAAACCTGCTGGTGAACGGCTCGTCGGGCATCGCGGTGGGCATGGCCACCAACATTCCGCCGCACAATCTCAATGAAGTGGTTGATGCCTGCATTGCCTACATCGAGAACCCTGCCATTGACATCGCCGGCCTAATGGCGCGGTTGCCGGGTCCGGACTTCCCGACGGCCGGCATTATCAGCGGCGCGCAGGGTATCCATGAGGCTTATCAGACGGGGCGCGGACGCATCTACGTGCGTGCCCGCACGCACGTGGAGACCGCCGAGGGTGGAAAAGAGCGGATCGTAGCCACGGAGCTGCCATACCAGGTCAACAAGGCGCGCCTGCTGGAGCGCATCGCCGAGCTGGTCAAGGAACGCAAGCTCGAGGGGATCTCGGAGCTTCGCGACGAGTCCGACAAGGACGGTACTCGCATGGTGATCGAGCTCAGGCGAGGCGAGGTCGCCGAGGTCATTTTGAATAACCTCTACCAGCATACGCAGCTGCAGACGGTTTTTGGGATCAACATGGTCGCGCTGGTGGATGGCCAGCCTCGCCTGCTGGACCTGAAGCAGCTGGTGGAGGCCTTTGTAAGGCACCGGCGTGAGGTGGTCATCCGTCGCACGCTCTATGAGCTGCGCAAAGCGCGGGAACGGGCCCACCTGCTGGAGGGGCAGGCGGTGGCGCTGACCAACATTGATGCGGTGATAGCGCTCATCAAGGCCTCGCCGAGCCCGGAGGCGGCCAAGCAACGCTTGTTGGCGACGGTTTGGACCCCGGGCATGGTGTCCACGATGCTCGAGCGCGCCGGAGCAGCGGCCTCTCGTCCCGAGGATCTTGACCCGGAATACGGGCTGAGCGAGGCGGGCTACCGGCTGTCGCCGAAGCAAGCGCAATCCATATTGGACCTCAGACTGCACCGTTTGACGGCCCTCGAGCAGGATAAAATCATCGGCGAATTCGAGCAGTTGCTCGGCAGGATTCAGGACCTTCTGGACATTCTCGGAAATCCGCATCGACTCATGGAGGTTATCCGTACGGAGCTCGGCGAGCTGCGCGAGCGCTTTGGGGACATGCGACGCACGGAGATCGTCAACGATCACCAGGCGTTCCATCCGGAGGATCTCATCAGCCCCGAAGACGTGATGGTGACGCTGTCCCACGCCGGCTATGTCAAGTGGCAGCGGCTTGACACTTATCGCGCGCAAAAACGCGGCGGCAAGGGTCGTTCCGCCACGCGCATGAAGGCAGAGGACTTCATCGACAATCTTTTCGTTGCCAACACCCATGACACGGTGCTTTGTTTTTCCACTGGCGGCAAAGTCTACTGGATGAATGTCTATGAGCTGCCGGAAGCGCAGCGCACCGCCCGCGGCAAACCGATTGTCAACCTGCTGCCGCTCGAGGCAGGGGAGCGCATCAGCGCGCTGCTGCCCGTGCACGACTTTACCCAACCCGGTTATGTGTTCATGGCGACCGCCAAGGGTTTGGTGAAGAAATGTACCCTGGAAAGCTTCTCGCGACGGCGCTCCAATGGCATCGTGGCCATCGATCTGCTGGAGAGTGATGAGCTGGTGGGGGTTGCCATCACCGACGGCCGCCGCGATGTCATGCTTTTCAACAGCTGCGGCAAGGCGATTCGCTTCAATGAGCAGGACGTGCGCCCCATGGGTCGTACGGCGCGCGGCGTGCGCGGGATGCAGCTCGGCGCGGATCAGCAGGTGATTTCACTGATCATCGCCGACGATGGCCGGGTGCTCACCGTCACCGCGAACGGCTATGGGAAGTGTACCAATTTGCCGGAATACCGCCTTCAGGGGCGCGGCGGTCAGGGAATCATCTCCATCCAGACTTCGGCCCGCAACGGCGAAGTCGTCGATGCCCTCCTGGTTCAAGAAAGCGACGAGGTCATGCTCATCACCGACGGCGGCAAGCTGGTGCGAACCCGGGTAGGGGAAATCAGCGTGCTTGGCCGTAACACCCAAGGTGTTAAGCTCATCAGCCTTGCCGAAGGTGAACGGCTGGTGGGGCTCGACCGCATTGTCGAAGAGGGCGAGGAGGTGGATGGATAATGACAGGGCCAATCTTGAGGAATTGAGATGACGCGCGTATATAATTTCAGCCCGGGCCCCGCCATGCTGCCCGAGCCGGTGCTTCGGCAAGCCCAAGCGGAGCTGCTGGACTGGCGGGGAACGGGGATGTCCGTGATGGAGATGAGCCACCGCAGCGAGGCCTTTCGCTCCATTGCGAGCAGCGCCGAAGCGACCCTTCGCGAGCTGATGGCGATCCCGGAGCACTATCGGGTGCTGTTTCTGCAGGGAGGCGCCACCGGGCAGTTCGCGGCCGTGCCGCTGAATCTGACCGGTGACGGGGGCCGGGCCGATTATGTCGACACCGGCCAGTGGTCGAAGAAGGCCATCGCGGAGGGACGCCGTTACCTCGAGGTGAACGTGGTGGCGAGCACCGCGGCGACGGGGTACAGCAGCGTACCGCCGCAGTCGGAGTGGCATCTGGACCCCGCTGCCGCCTACCTTCACTACACGCCAAACGAAACCATTGGCGGCCTTGAGTTCCACTGGGTGCCTGAGATCGGAGATACGCCGCTGGTTGCGGATATGTCTTCCAGCATCCTTTCGCGACCCCTCGATGTCGGTCGTTTCGGCGTCATTTATGCGGGTGCCCAAAAAAATATCGGCCCCGCTGGCCTGACCGTGGTCATCGTGCGCGACGATCTGATTGACAACGTCAATTCCCGTGCTCCGGGGGTGCTCGACTATAAGCGCCAGGCGGATGCGGACTCCATGTACAATACCCCCCCCGCCATGGCCTGGTATGTCGCCGGCTTGGTCTTCGATTGGGTTAAGGCCCAGGGCGGGCTTGCCAGTCTCGCCGAGCGAAATCAGCGCAAGGCGCACATTCTCTACTCGGCCATCGATAGCTCGGATTTCTATGAAAATCCTATTGATCCCGAGTGCCGTTCCTGGATGAACGTGCCCTTCATTCTGGCCGAGAAGGCCCTGGAGACAACCTTTCTGGAGAAGGCCGAGGAAGCGGGGCTGGTGGCGCTGAAGGGCCACCGCTCCGTGGGCGGGATGCGAGCCAGCATCTACAATGCGATGCCTGAGGAAGGGGTTGTCGCGTTGGCCACTTTCATGAAAGACTTCGAAGAGCGCCACGGGTAACCTGGAGCGCCGGCCCCAGTCGCCGGCGTTTTCCCTAAGAAAACAGCCGCTTTCCCGCGCGTGCACGTGCCATTTACCGAAGCCGAACAGGAACCTGATCAGCGCGCAGCGGCGGCGACAGACGCGAGCCGAGATAACGGCGGCACGCATTAGCGACTCGCGAGCGGAGGGCAAGTAACTTTGAGAGGCAGATTGAGCTTGATGCGGCACACGGGGCGGCCTGTGTCGAGACCGTATGGCGCGCGCTCGGGATGAGTGCCGCCTCGGCACGCCTGAACGCGATCCGCAGCCAAATCGACGAGCTCGACCGGGAATTGCTGGCGGGCCTCAACCGCCGCGCCCGGCTTGCACAGACGATCGCGGACATCAAGGATGACAGTGATTCGCTAGGCTACTACTGTCCGGATCGTGAAGTGCAGGTGCTGCGTAAATTGATCGCTGCCAATCCCGGACCGTTGCCAGACGGTGATGTGGAGCGATTATTCCGCGAGATCATGTCAGCCTGCCGGGCGCTACAACAGCCTATGCGGCTTGCCTTTCTGGGCCCCCAAGGCACGTTCACCGAAGCGGCCGCACTGCGCCATTTCGGGCACACCGTGGAGAACGTGCCGTTAGAGTCTATCGATGCGGTATTCCGCGAGGTCGAGTCCGGCGCCTGCCAGTACGGCGTGGTGCCGGTGGAGAACTCCACCGAGGGCGTGGTGACCCACACCCTCGATATGTTCATGCGTTCGCGGCTTGCCATCTGTGGTGAAGTGGAGCTGCGCATCCATCATCACCTATTGACCAAAGGCGGGGATTTGGCAGCCATTGCCCGTGTGTATACGCACCAACAATCGCTGGCCCAGTGCCGCAAGTGGTTGGACCGGAATCTGCCAGCGGCACGGCGCATTGCCGTCAGTAGCAACGCCGAGGGAGCGCGGTGCGCCGCGCAAGAGGACGACGCGGCGGCGGTTGCAGGCGAGGCCGCTGCCGCCATCTACGGGCTGGCGATCTTGGCGGCGAATATCGAGGACGAGCCGGACAACACGACGCGCTTTCTGGTTATCGGTGAGCAGTCGGTGCCTCCGACCGGGAACGACAAGACATCGCTGCTGCTTTCGGCGCGTAATCGATCCGGTGCCCTGTACGGGCTGCTGGCGCCGTTTGCACGCCTGGGCATCAACCTGACCCGTATCGAATCGCGGCCCGCCCGCAGCGCTCGGTGGGAGTACGTGTTCTTCGTCGACATCGAGGGTCACGCGCAAGACCCCCAGGTGGCCAAGGCGCTGGAGGCCCTTGATCAGGAAGGCTTCCTCATCAAGGTGATTGGTTCGTATCCGCGCGCCGTAGCGCCCTAGCGGCCGTGATGCAAGCACCGGCGGTGGCGGCCCTCCGTGGTGGTATGCGTACTGGATCGGCTTGATTGAGAGAGTGCTTCTCTTCGAGCTGATAAATTTACCTTTCCTAGAGCGGCAACTGTAGAGTCTATAGCGTGACCATGGCCTGTGATTTTGCTTCATTGGCAAGCGAGGGAGTGCGCTCGCTGCGCCCCTACCAGCCTGGAAAGCCCATTGAGGAGGTGGAGCAAGAGCTTGGGCTGACCGATGTGATCAAGCTCGCTTCCAACGAAAATCCCTTGGGTCCGGGAGCGCTCGCCCGGGCCGCGTTTGCCGCCTGCAGCGATTCCCTTGGCCGTTATCCGGACAGCAACGGCAGCGCCCTGAAGGCGGCGCTGGCGCGGCACCTGCGCATCGCCGAAACGGCTCTGACCCTCGGCAACGGCTCCAATGACGTGCTCGAATTGATTGCGCGCGGCTTTATCGGCCCGGCGCACGAGGTGGTCTTTTCCGAACATGCCTTTCTCGTGTATGCCCTGGTCACTCAGGCGGTGGGCGCCCGAGCAATCGTCACGCCGGCGCGGCGCTTCGGCCACGATTTGGAGGCCATGGCGCGCGCCATCGGCCCGCGCACCCGGGTGGTGTTCATTGCGAACCCTAACAATCCCACCGGGACCTGGATCGCCCATCGCCCCCTGGAGACGTTTCTGCAGGCGGTGCCCGCCGATGTGTTGGTGGTGGTGGACGAAGCCTATTTTGAGTATGTGGAGGAGCCGGAGTATCCCAATTGCGTACCTTGGATTGTGCGCTACCCCAACCTGATCGTGACGCGCACGTTCTCTAAGGTCTACGGCCTTGCGGCACTGCGGGTCGGGTATGCGGTCTCCAATCCAGTGATTGCGGATCTTTTGAACCGTGTGCGCCAGCCATTCAACGTGAATATGCCGGCCCAGCGCGCCGCCATTGCGTCGCTGGGAGACAACGAGCACTTGGCAAAAAGCCTGGCCCTCAATCGAAACGGACTGGCGCAGCTTGAGTATGGTCTGCAGCGATTGGGACTGCGGTATATTCCGTCGGTAGGCAATTTCATCTGCGTGGATGTGGGGCGCTCCGGAACTGACGTTTATCAGGCACTGCTGAGAAAAGGGGTGATTGCACGATCGGTGGATAACTATGGTATGGCCAACTACTTGCGGGTGACGGTCGGGCGCGAAGCAGAAAACAGCCGGTTCATCGCAGCCCTGCGCAGTGTTTTGCGGCGGCCTTAGAGCGGTGCGGGCGTGCCTTGCCTTGGGTTGCGGTTTAACTGCCGGCTAATGGCCCGCCGCCTGTCGCGCGCGGGCACGCACACGTGCACCAGGAAGTGGCGATGATCGACCGGCTTTGCATCATCGGTGTTGGACTCATTGGCGGTTCCCTAGCCCGGGCGCTGCGAAGCGCGGGCATGTGCCGGGAGATCGTGGGTGTCGGGCGGCAGTCGCAGCGCCTTGAGGGGGCGCGTGCGCTGGGCGTCATCGACCGCTACGAAACCGATGCGGCGCAGGGAGTAAAGGGCGCCGATATGGTGGTGGTGGCCGTGCCCCTGGGTGTCATGCAGGGGCAGTTTCAGGCATTGCAGGGCCATCTGGCGCCCGAGGCCGTCATCACCGACGTGGGCAGCGCCAAGCGCAGCGTGATCGCGGCGGCCAGGACGGCGTTTGGACATGTACCCCGCAATCTGGTGCCGGGTCATCCCATCGCGGGCACCGAGAAGAGTGGCGTCGAGGCTTCCTTTGCTGGCCTTTTCGAAGGCCACCGCGTGATTCTCACGCCGGTTTCTGAAACTAGCGCCGGCGCCCTGGGGCGGGTGCGCGACATGTGGACCGCCACCGGAGCGGAGGTCGTGGAAATGCCCCCGGCAATGCATGATGAGGTGCTCGCCGCGACCAGCCACCTTCCCCACGTGCTCGCCTCTACGCTCGTGGACGTGCTCGGCACCATGAACGAGCATTTAGAGATCTTTCGCAACGCCGCCGGTAGCTTTCGGGATTTCACTCGCATTGCTTCCAGTGATCCGCAAATGTGGCATGACGTCTGTCTGGCCAACAGCGATGCGATCGCGGCGGCGCTGCGGGCGATGATGCGGGAGCTCGACCAGGTTGCCACGGCTATCGAGGGCCGGGATGGCGACACCCTCAAGGCGCTCTTTGTGCGCGCCAAGGCGCTGCGGGACCAATACACCGGAGCGCTTTGATGCGCCCCTGCGATCGCCGCGCGCGAATTCTCAGATGGACAGAATGCGATGAATTTTCAGATAGCTCCGGGGGGGGTGTTGCGGGGGCACGTGCGGGTGCCGGGGGACAAATCTATGTCTCACCGGGCGGTGATGCTTGCCGCCATCGCCGAGGGTACCACGGACATCGAGGGTTTCCTCGAAGGCGAGGATACGTTGCAAACGGTGGCGGCCTTGCGCACTCTCGGGGTACAGATGGACGGTCCTCGGCAGGGGTGGCTGCGGATCCACGGCGGGGGGCTGTACGGTCTCGAAGCGCCGCCGGGCGCGCTGTACGTTGGCAACTCTGGAACCTCGATGCGTTTGCTGGCCGGGCTGTTGGCCGGTCAGCGATTTGACAGCGAGCTGGCCGGCGACGCCTCGCTTTCGCGACGGCCGATGCGCCGAGTGACCGAGCCGCTGGGCGCCATGGGCGCCCGGGTGCTGACCAGCGAGACCGGAACCTCACCGCTTCGAATCACAGGTGCCAGGGCGCTGAGCGGAATCGACTATCGGATGCCCATGGCGAGCGCGCAAGTCAAATCGTGCCTGCTTTTGGCCGGACTGTATGCCTCGGGACGGACCTGCGTGCACGAACCGGCTCCGACTCGCGATCATACGGAGCGCATGCTGGAGGGATTCGGTTACCCCGTGGAGCGCACCGGGGACCGAGTTTGCGTGCGCGGCGGCGGCCGATTGCGGGGCATGGCGCTGCACATCCCTGGCGATCTCTCCTCGGCCGCCATGCTCATGGTTGGTGCTGCCATCGCGCCCGGGTCCGATCTCCTCATCGAGGGGGTGGGGGTTAATCCGACCCGAAGCGGCGT
>JAGTVB010000247.1 GCA_018224385.1 Gammaproteobacteria bacterium | reverse complement strand
TGATGCGCGGGCGGACGACCATCATCATTGCGCATCGCCTTTCCACTGTCAAAAGCGCCGATAGGATCGTGGCAATGGAAGACGGTAGGATCCGAGAGATTGGCACTCATGAGGAGTTGCTCGCCCGAAACGGAATTTACGCCAAGCTGTATCAGTGGCAGTTTGCACCCCAGGAGCTGACCAGCGCTCGGGCTTTTTCAACGCCCGGTTAGTAGCAAACGACAGGACTATTTGGATAACAAGCCGGTTTCGAAGCGTGCCCATCGAATTGTGCCTTGATACTGGGCTTGCCTTCGAATTCGAGGGAGAGCTTTTTGCCAAAACTTAGCGTGGTCGTCATAACAAAGAATGAGGCGGCAAATATTCGGGATTGCCTCGAATCGGTCAGTTGGGTGGATGAGATCGTAGTGCTCGATTCGGGCAGCTCGGATGGCACCGTCGACATTTGCCGGCAATACACTGATGCAGTGTATGGCAGCGACGACTGGCCGGGTTTCGGTGCGCAGAGGAATCGCGCGTTGGCACGGGCGGCCGGCGAGTGGATTTTGGCGTTGGATGCCGATGAACGGGTATCTCCGGAACTGCGCCGAGAAATTGTCCAAATCCTTGCCCGTACCAATGGACCCTCCGTGTATGAAATGCCGCGCTTGTCCTACTATTGCGGTCGAGCGATACGGCATAGCGGCTGGTGGCCCGACTATGTGGCGCGGCTTTTCCGCCGTGGTGCGGCGCGCTTCAGTGATGCTCCGGTACATGAGCGGCTGTGTTTTGAGGGTGAGCCAGGACGCTTACAAAATCACCTACTGCACTTCAGTTTCCGGGGGCTCGATGAGGTTCTAGATAAGGTGAACCGCTACTCGACGGCAGGGGCTTTGATGATGCGTGCGCGAGGTCAATCCGCGAGTCTGGCGGGCGCAGTTCTGCACGGACTTTGGGCCTTTATCCGAACCTATATTGTATGCCGCGGCTTTCTCGATGGACGAGAGGGATTCATCCTAGCGGTTTCCAATGCGGAAGGCACCTACTATCGCTACCTGAAGCGCATGTACCTTACGCTGCTTCCGCGCTGACCCACCTTTAACGATCCAGGATCGCGGCGACCTCCGCCACCACCGTCTCGCTGGGTAACCTATTCAGGCAGCGGCTGTAACTTTGTTTGTGTTGTTCGCAACCCTCACTGTGACAGGGAACGCAAGCGCCGAGGCCTTGTATGAGCGAGACATTGCCCTGGCGCTGCAAGGGCTTCGATCGAACGAAGGGATTTTTGTCGGCGGCATAGTCATAGGGCCAAGGGCCCCATTTGACGGGATTAGTAGGGCCAAACAAGGCGACTGTCGGACTGCCGCAGGCCGCCGCGAGATGGGTAACGGCGGTGTCGGGCCCCACATAGCAGCGGCAACCGCGCAGTAAACGGGATAGCTGGCCGAAGGTCAGCATTCCGGAAACATCCGTGATGTCGGCGGAATTCGCGCAGCGGGTAATCGCCGCGATCGCTGCTCGCTCACCCTGAGCTGGACCGCCAGTCAGTACTACCCTGTATCCGCGCCGCAGGATGTCGTTAGCGAGCTGGAGCCATCCTTCCTGCGTCCAGCGTTTGTAGGGCCACATGGGCATCGGGTGCAGCACGACATAAGGGGATTGTTGCCAGGAGAAAGGCAGTTGGGCATCCAATTGTCCATCCGCATCCGCGCAAAGTGGTGGCATCACCTCGTAACGGCGTGGAATGCCGAGTGCATCGGCCAGTTGCAGATTCTGTAATACCGTATGGGTGTTGTCGTTATCGAGTAAACACCACGCCTGCGCAACATGGCGCTTCCAGGCCTCCTGCCATCGCAGCGCCGGGATGATGCAGACTCTCTCTGGAGCGCTGAGCCATGCATAGATGCAAGGTCGATCGCCTCCCTGGGTGGATACCACAAGGTCGTAGCGGCGAAAAATGCGGCGCACAAAAGCGACATAGGCGCGAACAGGTGGATGCTCATCCACCTCGATTAGCTCGTTAAAGTCGGGATTCCCTTGCAGCATTCCGCCTTTGTTGGAATAGGCGAGCACGTCGATGCGGGCATTGGGATAGCCTGCTCGGATGGAGCGCAACAGTGGCGTGCAGAGAAGGACGTCACCGATTTGGCGGGTCGCAATCAGCAGTATTCGATCGGCTGGAAACTTCAACTGAGACGCTGTCTTAAAAGCTACTCTGCTTGTCAAGGGGGCGTTGCGCGACGCTTCGCCATCCTCATACACTCGATTGTACACGCCGACCGCTCGCCGCACTGACATGAAAGACCGCGGATGTGTTGCCGTCAGGGCAGTGACCTGCGGAAGGCGTGCTCGTTCATGGCGCTTGCTGGCAAGTATCTAAATATTGTTCTAGTCCATGTATCGCCTTTTTGGCGTTCACATTCTCAACGATGCTTTGCAGGCGTGCCCTATTTTCCTTTTCTTTGGACCGATCATTTTCCGCGTGCCATAGGTGCGCCACAGGCACAGCAAATTGTCCATCCTTGCGCCGACAGCCGCGATGCAGCAAGCGTACCACCAGGTCGGCATCCTCATGCCCCCACCCTTGATAACGTTCATCAAACCCGTTGATCGCAAGCACATCGTTGCGCCAAATCCCCAGATTGCAGGTTCGCACCCCCTGCCAACGCTGCTGGCGGCACTTACGCCAAGCACCATCGCATAGCCTCAGCAGCGGAGCAAAGCGATTGGCCTCACCGCGCGCTCGAGCACGGAGCCACTGCCACGAGGACCATTGCAGGGGGTGTTCCGTACCTTTAAGGATCCGCTGGGTTAAGCCTTCATCCAATAGCACGCGGTTTCCCACCAAAAACCAGCCGGGTTCTGCGAGTTCGAGATGACGGCGGACGAAGTCGGAAAACGTAAGGCAGTCACCGTCCAGAAAGATGAGATAATCTGCAGAGGATCGGGCAATTGCCCGGTTGCGCGCCGCGGCAGCCCGAAAACCGCAGTCGGGCTGCCAGATATGGTACAGAGGGAAACGCCTTTGCTTTTGCCAGAATTGCACACACGTTGCCGTTTCCGGTCCGGAACCGTCATCTGCAATCAGTACCTCATCGGGTGGAAGATGCTGATGTACAAGCGAGGACAAGACGGCATGGAGGGCATCGGGCCGGTTATAGGTTGTCAAGATGATGGTGCTGGTGATCATGCGCCGTCGCTGAAAAGGGGCGGTTCTGGCAATTTTCACTTCAGGAATACGATAAGCGTCGCTTCATTCTCGCGCGCATGGGTGTCCAGCCAGGTGGCCATAATAGAGACCTGTAAGGCAGGTGTAAAAGTGCCCCTCGGCAAAGTCCATGAGGAGCGAGTTAAACAGACAACCCACCGCCATGGTCACCAGTAAGCCCTGGGCGGCGGCTTGAAAGTGCGGTGTCAGCCGTTGGCTCAATTGCCATTGGCGATAACCCAGCATGCAAAGAACGCCGAGCCCCAAAAGCCCTAGCTGTGTGGCTATGAGAAGGTATTCGCTGTGCGGATTGCCAGTCTCATGCAAGTGGTGCTCAGCGGCGTGTGTGGCGTATTCCGATTGAAAACTACCGGTCCCGCCACCGAGAAGGGGATGTTTGGTAATTAACGTCAAGGTATTAACGTAGAATTCGAGTCGCAAGCCGGTGGGAGTATAACTGTCGTGTTGCTGGTAATGCCTGATGTCGGAAATCGTTTCGTCGATGCGGGCTTTGAACGCCGGAGAGGCTAGGAACACAGAACTGATGACGCCGATGACGACCAGCACGGATACGGTGAGGCCCCGCGAGCGCCAACGCTGATACATGTAGAGCATGATTAGCGCAAAGAACACAAGGTAACCGCTACGGCCTTGTACCATAAAGAACAGGTTATAGCCCGCTAGCGCAATCAACGATAGCCACAGCACGCGCCTCTCGGGTTCCCTCCATAAATGGTGCAAGAGAAGGTATAGGGTATACGCCATGAAGATACCGTGGGCGATGCGGCCCTTGAAAAACGTGTACTCTTGATCGACGGGCCCCAAGGGTAACAAACCCAGAAATTGGCCATAAGAAGTCCCGAGTACCAGCAGCATCGCCCCAAGGAACGTATAGTAACCCCGGCGCTGCCAGGGTGGCTCATGCAAAACGGTAATAAACAGAGGGATCCAGAGCAGCTTACTGTATTTTTTTAGACCCTCTAGAGCCGCTGCCGTGGTCGCCGACGAATAGAGGACACCAACAACTAATAACGCCAGCAATGCAAGCGCCCAGAGAGCAACAGCGTTCGAGCGAATCTGGCGAAGTCGCCGACGATATTGGCCGGCCGCGAGCCATGCGGCGGCAAACAAGCCGGTGGTAATGGAGGTGGCTGCGGTGGAGAGTGGGATGGTGGCGATGGCGGCGACGCTAAGCCATTTGCTCGCCAGCTCGCAGTGCACGGAGAAGCTACCTTCATTCCGGAGCACAATAGACTAGCCGGCGATGAGGCGAAAGTGCTTCTTGCTCAGATCAAGGCCGAACCAGGATTCGAGCCGCATCAGATAACGATGTCTGCGCTCTCGTTGGGTTGGCACGTGGTTCGGATCGGGGCGGAAATTCCATTCGGCATCTTCGGCGAGCCAACGGCTCATTATGCGGGGATGCTGTCCGGCAAAAGATTGCAGCGCCCTTGGATCAATTTGATAGCGGGGAAATGGCGGCGGGGGGTGATTCCAGTAGCGGCTGACTTGTTGCACCTTTTGCTTCATTTTGGGTAAAGCCCGCACATGGCCATAGTGGTAGATTGCGGCGTTTGCCAGCGCTGCGCGAGGATAACGTCCTCGCTTGTTTTTATCCATGACAACGAAAAACAGTCCATCGGGGCAGTAGGTGCGGATGGTATTGCGGATAATTCGAGGCGCTCGGCGATACCATCCGGGACTGACTGCAAGCCACTCAGGGCTGCCGTAAAAATGGTAATAATCGAATACCAACGCCTCGACCTGAGAGTTGGGCAAGTGACGTGTCATGCTGTCGTAGATGGCCGATAGTTCACTTTCGTGTAGTACTTCGTCGCCCTCTAAGTAAAAGGCCCAATCGCCATTGCAGTTAAAGTGGGCAATCATTTTCTGCTGGGCATAAACGTAGCCCCGCACCCGCATTTGTTCATTCCAGTGGGTTTCGAGGATGCGTAGCTTTGGACTGTCGATCGTCTGCAGGCGTTGGCGCGTATCATCACTGCTCTCACCGACCGCCACCACAAATTCGTCGCATATGGGCAGCGCCGAGGAAATACTTTCCAGGAATGGGTAGCCAAGAGCACGGCCGTTGCGGATAAAGGTAAAGCCGCTGACTTTCATTGAGCTCGACTGCAACATAACAAAACAACAGATCCCTATTGAGCGAGCAGTTGTTGCAACGTCTCGATGACACGTGCGGGGCGGAGATCCTGTAAACAGCGGGTGTGGCCGAGGGGGCACTCTCGAGCAAAGCAGGGGCTACAGGAAAGGCCTAGACGTTCGATGCGTGACCGCGGGCTAAGGGGTGGCGTAAAGACGGGATCGGATGAACCGTACACGGCTACGACCGGCCGGTTCAGGGCGGCGGCGACATGCATGAGGCCCGAATCATTGGTCACGACGCCATCGGCTCGCGCCAGCAGGTGGAGGGTCTGTTCCAGAGTCGTTCTTCCGGAGAGATTGACGCAACCACTCCCCGCGGCAGTGCAGACGGCGCCGGCAATCGCTTGCTCTGCCTGGGAGCCGAGCACCCAAACACCCCACCCCTGGCGCAGCATGGCCTGCGCCACGGCGCCAAAATAATCTGCTGGCCAGCGTTTCGCTGGCCCATAGGCTGCCCCTGGACAAAGTACGAGCACGGATTGGTTGCCCGGAGTAAGGCACAAGCGGCTCAGGGTCGATGCGCTTGCGGCGGTGTCTATCTGCAGGTTGGGTAGGGGGAATGTTTCTGGAAAGGGCTCCTTAGGCTCGAGACCGAGGGCTACGTAGCGCTCAACGGTGCGGGGAAGACACCGTTGGTCAACGGTGCGCCGATCATTGAGCAGGCCATAGCGCAGTTCGCCAAGGTAGCCCGTGCGCCGCGGAATGCGAGCCCACCATGGAACCAACGCAGACTTGAACGATCGCGGTAACACAATGGCCTGCTGGTATTGCGCGCCGCGAAGGCTGCGAGCGAGGTGGCGTCGCTTTCCAAGCGCCAGGACCCCGTGACCGATAGGCAAATCGATTGCCTCTCGGACCTCCGGCATTTGCCGCAATATGGGGCTACTCCACGGCGGTGCCAGCACGTCGACGGAACCTTGGGGAGAGCGATCTTTGATGAGCTTAAATAGGCTTTGCGCCATCACCATGTCACCGACCCACGAGGGGCCGACGACAAGGATGGCATCTTCGGGGGAACTCACCGTTGCCTGTGATAACCAACGCGGCTGCCGATTACGCGCCCAGAGAATGGCACGGAAGATTCCTGCAATAGGGGTGATAAGCGGCGCTAGGAACTACTGTGCTTGACATTTCACAGCAGATTATGAGCCATCATTGTTTGCTATCGACCAGCACATACTCTGCACCGCAGTAAGGACACTTTGCGCAACCGGTCTGCTCGATGGGCAGGTAAACTCTTGGATGAGCGTTCCATAATGCCATGTTCGGCAAGGGGCAGCTCAGCGGCAAGTCGGCTCGAGACACTTTATGGCGCGCGTCGGCCTCAGGCTGCCTGGCGTTGGCGTCATCCGCGGACACAGTGAAGTTCTCCATCATATCCTATCTTCAAAACCGCTTCTTAGCCTGGAAACGCTCTGAATTAATCAACGCCGGTAAGCCATTGCGGATGTTCGCGGCGTCTGCCGTAGACTTGATCGAAGAAAAGCGACTGCAGGCGTTCAGTGATCGGTCCCCGGCGCCCGGCGCCGATGATACGTCCATCAAGCTCGCGGATCGGCGTGATTTCGGCCGCCGTCCCTGTGAAGAACGCTTCATCGGCAACATAGACTTCGTCTCGGGTAATACGCTTTTCTAACACCGGGATGCCGAGTTCCTCTGCCAATCTCTCGGTGGTATCGCGGGTGATGCCTTCAAGGGCCGAGGTCAGATCGGGGGTATAGAGCACGCCGTTTCGCACGATGAAAATATTTTCACCACTCCCTTCGGCAACATAACCGTGAGAATCTAACATCAGCGCCTCGTCGTAGCCGCAGGCGAGCGCTTCTTGTAACGCTAGCATGGAATTCAGGTAATTGCCCGTCGCTTTCGCTTTGCACATCGCCGAGTTGACATGGTGGCGCGAATACGAGGAGGTCCGAATGCGAATACCGCGCTCCATGTTTTCCGCGCCGAGATAAGCGCCCCATTCCCAGGCTGCAATGGCCACGTGCACAGAAAGCGTGTCCGCTCGCAGCCCCATCCCCTCAGCGCCATAGTAACAAAGAGGGCGAATGTAGCCGGACTTCAGGCCGTTGTCTCGCACGACTTGACGCTGGGCCTCCATGAGGACGGACTTGTCGAACGGAATCTTCATTCCAAGGATATGAGCCGATCGGTACAGGCGGTCGGTATGATCCTGAAGGCGAAAGATAGCGGTGCATTTTCCGTTGTAGGCACGTACGCCTTCGAACACTGCCATTCCGTAATGCAGGCTATGGGTCAACACATGGGTCTTAGCTTCGCGCCAGGGAACCAGTTCGCCGTCGAACCAGATGACCCCATCCCGATCATCCATCGTCATACTGTTATTCCTGTTCCGCCGAAGGGGTTGGCAGCACGTCGGCTCTGAAACGTTTATCCTGCATCAGAAGCTGTTTTAAGAATTACTGTGCTCGCCGCCGTGTGCCTTGCGCTAGCACCGCTCGCGACATTTTTAACGCAGCTTCTCAGTCGCTCATGAGGCGATTCCAGATGATGGTCACACCATCGCGGTAGTCCTGCAATGCCGAGTCGTGGACCATTGACGGCTGTTCTTGCAGTGCCAGGGCATGCGTGCGGGTTCGATAGCTGCGGTAGGCGTTGGCAAGCAGCGCCGCATCTTCCGATGACAATACCCCCGCCTTGGCGAATCCCTCCAGCAGACGGATATTGTCCGTGAACCGGAGATAATCCCCGAGCTTGGATGCCCATCCCAAAGCCAAATATTGGACCACAAATTCGATGTCGGCGATACCTCCACGGCCGTACTTGACATCAAAGCCCCCGGAGCGCTCATCGGCAAGCTCGTCGTGCATGCGATTGCGCATGTCCCGTACCTCGCGGCGTAACTGAGTTGGGTCGCGCTGAACACACAACACGTGGCGGCGAGTCTCCTCGAACCAGTGCTGAAGTCTGGCGGGACCGGCCACCACCCGAGCACGTACGAGCGCTTGGTGTTCCCAGGTCCAGGCCGAACGGCGCTGGTATTCCTTAAAAGCGTCGGTGCTGGTCACGAGCAGGCCGGAAGCACCGCTCGGCCTGAGGCGGGCATCGACTTCGTAAAGCACTCCTGCGGAGGTGTGCGCGCTCAGAAAGTGGATGATGCGCCGAGCCAGCCGAGCGAAAAAGACGGCATTGTCAACGGCCTGCGGTCCATCAGTGTGCTGTTCGGTGCCCGCCGCTTCATGCAAGAATACGAGATCGAGGTCGGAACCATAACCGAGCTCGATGCCACCGAGTTTGCCGTAACCAATAATGGCAAAACCGGCGTCTCGGTACGCACCCTCCACGCAAAACCGCGGCACCCCATAGCGTGCGCTGAGATCACGGCAGGCCAACCGCAAGATCGCTTGTAAGGCGATCTCGGCAACGGCGGTTAAATGATCGCTGACCACCATCAATGGCATTACCTTAGCGATGTCTGCGGCCGCAATGCGCAACACGCTTGCCTGCTTGAACTGGCGCACGGCATCCATTTCCCGCTCTGTGTCCCCGTCGGTGATGCGCCCGAGGCGCGCAGCGATGTCGGTGTCCAGCTCTGGTCGGGTTGGCGGGGCGTAGAGGGTGCGGGGATCCAGTAGCTCGTCGAGCAGTAAAGGGTGCTGGGCAATTTGACGGGTAATCCAGGGGCTTGCTTCACATAAGCGCACCAACTGCTTCAGTACCACCGGCTGTTCGACGAGAAGGGCTAAGTACACACTACGGCTGGCAATGGCCTCAACCACCTGCAACACGCGCTGGGTGATAGCGAGTGCTCCACCTCGGTTTCCGATGACGGCAAGCAATATGGGCATGAGACGCTCCAGGCGCTGCTGTCCTGCCTTGCCCAGAAGCCGCTGCCGACTGGCACGGCGAAATTCGTTGATCACCTCCCAGGTGCGCTCAGCGTTGGTGAAGCCGGCAGCGTTGAGTGCCTCGATGGCCTGTGCCGATTCCGCTTCAGCGTTTTGGAAACACTGGAGGCGGTTGACGGCAACAGTGGCTTTGTCCTCCGGTGAGGAGAATACCTGGTCGAAGTGTGTTTGCACCCGATGCCGATGAATGTTCAGGTGGCTTGTGAAAGCCTTCCAGTCGCTAAAATTCATGCCAACTGCGAGGCGCATCTGCCCGAGCGCATCTTGAGGCAATGCATGGGTCTGGCGATCATCGACTTGCTGCAGTCGGTGCTCGACATTGCGAAGGAAGCGATAGGCGCGTGCGAGTTCGGTTGCTGCCGGTTCCGGCAGGTAGCCACGCTCCTTGAGCTTGGCAAGGGTTGCCAGCGTGTGCAGGGCGCGAAGCGCTGGCTCGCGCCCGGCGCGGATCACCTGAAATGACTGGCAGAGAAATTCGATTTCCCGAATGCCTCCGGGACCTTTCTTGATGTTGGCTTGTAAGCCTTTGCGCTGAACTTCTTCGGCGAGTAGGTTTTTCATCTCGCGCATTTCTTCGACTACGCCGTAGTCCAAGTAGCGGCGGTATACGAAGGGCCGCAGGCGATCGAGCAGCGCCGCACCCTGCACCGTATCTCCGGCCACTGCCCGGGCGCGGGTGAGCGCAAAGCGTTCCCAGCCGCGGCCATGGCTCTGGTAATACTCTTCCAGAGCATTGAAGCTCATGACCAGTGGTCCGCTCTTCCCAAAAGGCCGAAGACGAAGATCGACGCGGTACACGAAGCCATGTTCGGTGGCTGTTCCGAGGACATGGACAAGGCGTCGGGCCAGGCGCGCAAAGAACTCGTCATTGGATAGGGTGCGAGGGCTAGCGACCGTCTGGCCGCCTTCAGGGTAGGCGAATACGAGGTCGACGTCAGAAGAGAAGTTCAGCTCCTTTGATCCTAACTTGCCCATCGCGAGCACCACGAGCGCCTGGGGAGCACCCTGACGTCCTTGGGGGATGCCAAACTTGTTGCGATGCGACGCTTCCAGCGATTTCAAAGCCGTGTCGATGAGCGCATCGGCAAGCATGGAGGTCTCATGTAGCGTGGCCTCGAGGTCACACCAGCCGGATAGGTCACGCCAAGCGATGCGCACCAGCTCGCGGTTACGCCGCAGGCGCAGCGTGCGCATCAGCTCATCTTCATCGCTGATCGAGGCGATCGCTTGCGTGGTTTCGCGGGTAAACCTTTCTGGCTCGTAGGCACGCTGAAGATCGCCGCTAACGAGCAAGCTGTACAGCAACTCAGGTGTTCGTGCACAGGCGTTGGCAACGAAATCGCTGAGTGCGAAGACGTGGCAGATGTTATGGATAGCTGCCGGAGAAACATCGAGAAAATCCGGCAAATCGAGATCCTTAACCCGCGCCGCGAAAGCCTCGAAGCGTGTCTGTCCAAGGGTTGGCAGATCAGGTGTCGGTGTTGCGTGGTGTACGTCGCTGCCTTCGTTCACAGACCGGGCTCAATGCGTGGAAAAGCGGTCGAAGAGTCCGCCCAGTTTAGCCGAAGGAAGGCTGAGGAACGAAACGCGATGCGCAAGAATCTATTCAAGAATCTATTGGAACGAGAAGCCCCGCCTTAAGCGGGGCTTCTCGTTCGGCTGTTGCCGATGCAGCAGAGGTTACATCATACCCGGCATGCCGCCCATACCACCCATGCCGCCCATATCGGGGGCGGGACCGGTTTCTTGTTTCTTGGGTTTTTCCGCCACCATGGCCTCGGTGGTGATCATCAGGCCAGAGACCGAGGCGGCATTTTGCAGC
>JAGTVB010000246.1 GCA_018224385.1 Gammaproteobacteria bacterium | reverse complement strand
TGCATGATTGCGGTATTGTGGCTTAAATGCAATAAAATGCGAACACACTGCTCACGACGTCATTGAGGCATTCTTGACGATCAGTATACGCGGGCGAATTGCAGACCGCAGCGTAGCACTGTTGGGTTTTCGGCGAACGAAATGGCAGCATCGCGTTACCTCTCCATTAACGACGTTCGTTAATCAATAGGTTAAGGCGATGGGCTGCCAGATCAAATCTCGAGATAAATGGATGCAGCCTATTGGTCGGATGAGAGCCGGCGACTCATCACATCATGCTAACAGTATTTTTTGCCATCTGCCGCGCTTCCCATAGCGGCGTTGCGCGCTGGCTCGGAATCCAGGTACTCCCGTGTACACGGCGGCTTACTCAGCCCCTCCGCGGGGCTCGCCCCTTCAGGGCTAGCCTGCGGCTGTTCAAAATCGTTCCTGACGATTTTGTCTCGCCATTGTGGCCGTGCTCCGTCGGCGCTCGCCGGGATTTTAAAACACTCGCTAACGAAATAGGGATGTGAAGCAACATGGCACACTATGATGTATTCAATGGGGATGCAGACGGCTTATGTGCGTTGCAGCAGTTACGGCTTAGGGAACCCATTGACGCTGTTTTGGTGACGGGTATAAAGCGAGACATCAAGCTGCTCGGTCGGATTAAGGCTAAGGCCACCGACGTGGTTACGGTGCTGGATATCTCTCTTGAACCTAATCGACCGGCGCTAGAGGAGTTACTTCAAGCGGGCGTGCGAGTCCGCTATTTTGACCACCACTTTGCGGGACATATTCCACAACACCCACTTCTGGTCGCAGACATTGATTGTTCCCCCGACGTTTGCACCAGCCTTCTAGTCGATCGGCATCTTGGTGGGGAGTTTCGAAGCTGGGCCGTGGTCGGGGCATTTGGCGATAATCTCAACGACAGCGCGCAACGCGCGGCGCAGGCTCTAAATCTGGACGAGCAAAGGCTGAATGTGCTTCAAGAATTGGGCAATTACCTTAACTATAACGCCTATGGCGCATCGGTTGATGATCTGTATTTTTCACCTGAAGAAGTTTTCCGCCGATTACACCCATATGAGGATCCCCTCATTTTTGTGCAGGAGGATGACACTTTTGCAATGCTGAGGGCAAGATATGCGGATGATTTTGATCAAGCTGGGCGGTTGATCCCAGAGTACAAGACCGAAAACGCAGCACTTTTTATACTGCCATCCGAGCCCTGGGCAAGGCGTGTCAGCGGGGTGTTCGCTAACCGGC
This sequence comes from Gammaproteobacteria bacterium, assembly GCA_018224385.1. Lineage (GTDB taxonomy): Bacteria > Pseudomonadota > Gammaproteobacteria > HK1 > HK1 > JAGTVB01. The sequence goes on along the minus strand of JAGTVB010000246.1, from coordinate 16,571 downwards.
TTGTGCATCGGGCGCCTCAGCGTGCGCATGCCTTGTTAACCCGCCTACAAGCCGGGGGATATCTCGTGAGTGTGCGCGCACCGCTGGCAAATAAGGTCAATGCTGACACGCTTTGTCGAAGGTTTCCTACGGGCGGAGGGCGGCCTGCTGCAGCCGGCATAAATCAGCTTCCGGAAGAGCTTTTCAATGAGTTTCTTGAAGCGTTCACAGATACGTACCGCTAATTGGCGCGGTTACAACAGCAAAGTGGAGCAGTTGTCGAGGAGAGAATCTCAAATAAGAGCTTGAAAGCACCGTTATAAGGATATTCCCGGTTAGTTCTTTTCCTTAAGGACGATAGCCTGCATATTGTGTTCGCTCAGTCGGTCGCGGGCCTCGTCAAGGGTTCTTAAATCCTTGTAAGGCCCCAAGCGAACGCGATGCCAAGTATCTTCACCTCCTAAGGACACAACCTGAATGTCGGCCTGTAAACCGATAAGCGCGAGCTCAGCTTTCAGGCGGTCCGCGTCCTGGTGGCGCCTAAATGATCCAACCTGCAATACATAAGCGGTATGATTTGTGGATCGCGCTGCGGCGCCCTTGGTTTCTGGTATCTCGGAGGAGGGCGAGGAAGTCATCTCCTGCTCGGCTACCTGGACCTCCATCTCTGGAAGGATGGTGTAGAACTCAAACCTTGGTTTTGCAGGTTCAGGTGGCTTTTCCGCTTTAAGTACATTTCCTTCTCGATCGCTCTTCTTTAGTGTGAGTTCGGCCGAGGCAGAGCCGCTATTTTTCGGGGGTGCAAGGGGGGCGTTACCCGCGTCATGCTCTCCGAGATAAACCAGCAACGCGACAAATAATCCAATGGCCAGCCCAGCGAGCAGCCACGCCCAGGGCGGTGATTGCTTGCGCCGAGCATGATCCTTTGCAATATGTTTGTAGTCCCTTGCCATGCTTACATCGTGTCTGGAGCTGAGACTCCCAAAAGATCGAGGCCATTACGAACCACCTGGCGGGTCGCAATAATCAACGCAAGACGGGCGTTGCGCATAGAGTCTTCCTCGACCAGGAACGTATGCGCGTTATAATAAGCATGGAAGTCATTGGCCAGCTCGCGCAAGAAGAACGCAACCTGGTGCGGCGCATGCTCTACCGCGGCTGATTCGACAACTTCAGGATATCGAGACAATGATTTCAAGAGGGTAAGCTCGTGGGGCTCGCAAAGTCGATGGAGATTTTGCTCACCTTGCCTGCGATCCCAGAGGTAGCCCTTCTCGCCTAGCTGACGTAGTACGCTGCAAATGCGCGCATAGGCATACTGGATGTAGTAGACGGGATTGTCAGCAGATTGGGATTTGGCCAGCTCCAGGTCGAAATCGAGATGTTGATCGTGTTTTCGCATGATAAAGAAGAAGCGGGCTGCGTCCCGCCCTACTTCCTTGCGCAACTGGCGAAGAGTTATGAATTCGCCGCTGCGTGTCGACATGGGCAACCTTTCTTTGCCTCGAAATAGGCTCACAAACTGCACCAACAGGATGGCCAAACTGGAGGGGTCCTTTCCAAGCGCCTGCAATGCCGCCTTTAGCCGTGCCACATAGCCGTGATGGTCTGCTCCCCAAACATCGATTAACTTCTGGAAGCCTCGCTCCAACTTGCCGAGATGGTAAGCGACATCGGAAGCAAAGTACGTTGTTTGGCCGTTCTCACGGACGAGCACGCGATCTTTCTCATCGCCAAATGCAGTGGACCGAAACCAGCGTGCTCCATCTTGCTCGTAAACGTAGCCCGCCTCGTCTAATGACCGCACGGCGAGGTCTACGGCGCTATTCTCGACTAGGCGACGCTCATGGTACCAATGGTCAAAATGCACACCAAAGTGCCCAAGGTCGTCTCTAATATCGTTCAGCAGCATTGCCAAGGCGCGATTCATAACTATTTGGTAACGATCTTTTCCCAGCAGCGCTTTAGCCGTACCTACTAGGGCGTCGATATGGGCTTCTTGATCGTCGTTGTCGGACGTCCCACTTCCCATGACTTCCTCGCGAGAGGCACGATAAGCATTGCTTTCCTCTCGGCGTAAACTTGCGGCAATGTCCCAGATATAATCCCCACGGTAACCAGCTGACGGGAAGGGAATCTCTTCGCCGCAGAGTTCGAGGTATCGGAGCCAGACACTGGTGGCAAGGATATCCATCTGTCGGCCCGCATCGTTAACATAATACTCTCGATGTACCGCGTACCCTATGGCTTCCAATAGTGCAGCAACAGACGCACCATAGGCCGCTCCGCGGCCATGCCCAATGTGTAATGGCCCGGTGGGATTGGCTGAGACAAATTCAATTTGAACCGGCCGCCCCTCACCGATAGTGGCGCACCCATAGCGATTGCCCTGCGCCAAAATTTCGGGAATCTCGCCCTGGAACGCTCTAGCGGTCATGAAAAAATTAATGAACCCGGCTCCAGCCACGACGGCGGACTCAACCTTCTCGGAGGGAGGAAGACAGCTGACCAGGCGTTGCGCCAGCTGCCGAGGATTACGCCCGCAAACACGCGCAAGCCCGAGGGCAACGGGACTTGCGAAGTCTCCGTGTTCACTGCTTCGGCTGCGCTCGATGCGGATGGTTGGCAAGGAAGGCAAACTGATTTCGCCGTCTTGGTTAATTTTATTGATGGCTTCCTGCAACAGGATCTGTAGATAATTTCGCAAAAGACCTACACCTTCCGTCAAACTGGTTTTAGTTTTGATTGTGGGCAATGCGCGCCGTTCATAGCATCACTTGGGGATCGACATCCACGGACCATCGTACCCGCCGACCTGATTTAAGCGTTTCTAGCTGAGGGATCCACGCGTGAAGCAGCCGGTGCAGAAGCCCGCGCTGCTGGGCGTGAACCAGTAAGTGCGCTCGGTAGCGGCCACCGCGCCTTTCCATCGGAGCCGGTACCGGTCCGAACAAGGCAACGCCATCGACGAGTCTTGCTTGTGCTTGCTGCTTAGCTTCAGCGAGGAACTCAAGGGTAGCCTCCCGCGCAATTGTTTCCGCTCGCACCAAGGCCAATGCGGCGTAAGGAGGAAGACCAGCCTCAGCACGTTCCGCAAGAAGTGTCTTGGCAAAATTCCGATACCCTTCGGTTATCAACAGCTGCAAGAGAGGGTGCGTCGGATGATGCGTCTGAATGAGTACGGTTCCTCGTCGCGCGCCCCTGCCCGCACGACCAGCGACTTGAACGATGAGCTGCCCCAGACGTTCGGTGGATCGAAAGTCAGATCCAAAGAGCCCCTGATCCGCATCGAGTATTCCTACCAGCGTGACGGCCGGAAAGTGATGTCCCTTGGTAAGCATCTGAGTTCCGACAAGAATATGAGTCTCACCAGTATGGATCTTGGACAAGGCCGCTTCCAATGCTCCCCTGTGCGCGACGATATCTCGGTCTATGCGCCCGATACGTGCACCGGTGAAGTGCTTGCTCAATGCCTTGACGACCCGTTGCGTACCGGTTCCTAAGACTCGCAAGTCGGTGTTGTCGCAGGCGCCGCAATGGTTGGGCACGGCGCGCTCAGAGCCGCAGTGGTGGCAACGCAAACACTCTCCGGAGCGGTGATATACCATGCGGGCATCGCAGTGTGCGCAAGCGGCAATCCACCCACACTCATGACAAATCATGAGTGGCGCGTAGCCGCGACGATTTATGAACAGCAAAGATTGCTCACCACGGGCGAGGCGATCCTCGATGGCGTGCAGCAATGAATCTGAAAGACTCGCCTCAAACGCGCGGCCACGTACGTCTATAATATCAACGGCCGGCAGGCTCGCGCCCCCCGCACGCTTTGGGAGTAGCAATTGCCGGTATCGGCCATGGACGGCGTTGTTCAAGCTCTCGAGCGAAGGAGTGGCCGAACCGAGCACGACAGGAACACCTAGTTGACGGCCGCGCATCACGATGATATCACGGGCCGAATAGCGGAACCCATCTTGCTGTTTATAGGAAATATCGTGTTCTTCATCGACGATGAAGAGGCCCGGCTTGCTCAGCGGAATAAACGCTGCCGATCGAGTCCCAATGATAACCGAAACCCGCCCCTCTCGGGCCATCGTCCAAGTGCGCAGGCGCTCCTGATCGCTCAACCCCGAGTGAAAGACCTGCACGGGGGTGCTGAGCCTTTGTCGAAAGCGGGCTACCATCTGGGGCGTGAGCCCAATTTCGGGTATGAGGATCAGCGCTTGGCGGCCGGCGCGAACGGTGCGGTCAATCAGCTCAAGATAGACCTCCGTTTTCCCGCTACCTGTTACTCCCTCCAAAAGGATCGTGCAAAATCGCTTGCCGACGCGTTCGATAGCCTTTATGGCTGCGTCTTGAGCGGGTTCTAGCTGCCATGCTGCTTTCGTCGTTGTTGCTTGCAGTGGGTCCGGGTCAACGCGTCTCACCCATCCTTTCTTCTCCAGGGTCCTAAGCACTGGACGCCAGCCTGGTTTAATCGCAGCACAGGCATTCGCTATAACACCTCGTGGATGCGCCTGGAGCGTGGTGAGGATCGCCGCCTGACGCGGCGCGCGTGGCAGATCTGAGGGTGAAACACCCGCTCCGAGTTCCGTGAGCTGCCAGCACCACTCTTCGCGCGAAGTAGTTTCTCGGCCGCGCCGAAGCACACTGGGCAATATGGCTCGAAAAACCTCTCCAATAGGATGCTGATAATATCTGCTGGACCACTTTAACAAATCAATGATATCGGGCGGCAGGATAGGGTTATCATCAAGAACCTTCAGAACGCTTTTCAGTCTATCCGGTGATATTTCACTATTGTCTAGGATAGCCAATATGATGCCGATACGTGTACCTCCGCGAAAGGGCACTTGCACGCGTACTCCGGGGCGCAGGTAGGCTGTTGGCACCCCTGCGGGGGGGCGATAGTCAAAACACCGTCTGACTGGGGAGGGTACTGCAATGCGTAAGATGATTGCGGCGTTAGTATCATCATAAGACGGGGATTGAGCGAGTCGGCTACACCCATTCATTCCTGGTAGTGGGCGATGAGGGACTCCACTGCAGACGCGTTCGCGCGACGCATCGGTTTTCCGTCGATCGGGCACAATGGCGCATGCTTACGCGCGCGGTAGGGAAAAACAACGAGTTCTACCGCAACGTCGTTCGCGAGGAACGTGCAGGTGGGATACATTTTGAATGATTCCGTCGAGATGCGCAGTCGCCGCTCTCCGCTCTCATGGGGAATTCCCTTTTCAAGGAGAAATAGAGCGACTTCTTCGCTGGGCTCGGCAAACACGTGAAGGTTTACGTGACTATATTTGTCGGCGCTGCCCCGCAAGACCGGACCCACTAGACAAGCACAAAACGGCTTCAGAAAACGCATGGCTTGTAATGCAGTCCAGCGTAATTCCTTTAGACGCAGCAGATGGTGACTGGACCTAAATAAACGTTGATAGACGTTTATCGCCTCTTCGATCTCGTTATTGCCTGGCAGTTGCCCGGCATCGGTTGCCTGGAGACGCTGAGCTGCCTTACGTTTTGCAAGGGCATAGTCTTGAATTCCTCCTTCTATAATAAGTCTGGCTGCTGCCTGGGCTATGTGTGTACGTAAGTGGGCTCTCTGCGGCTTTTGACGTGTGCTCATGCGAAATTCTCAAGCGGGCGGCTTTTGGGGCCAATAAGGGATTTATTTCCCGGCTCTCCCGATCGAATCAGAATCTTATGAACGATTTTCCAGTCAGGGTCGATCAGAAAAGCCGTTCAGCGACACCGCCGCTGCTACTTCGACGCCCGGTATTCGCTCTCGCGGGAGCTTTGGCTGGAGAGGCGGGTACATCGTTTATCCTGAACGTCTCGAATATAGCTCGCGGCTGGGAAGCTCCAGCAAAATGACCGGTTTCCGGATCAATCCGAATAGTGATCATACCTTCAGGCTGTTCCATAAATTCTTCTGGAGTGTCTCGCAGTGACTCTTGCATGAACTCTAGCCACATCGGTAGTGCGGCGCGGCTTCCTGTTTCCTTATCCCCAAGCGGTTCTAACCGATCGAATCCCACCCACGCAACAGCTACCAGTCTAGGATTAAAGCCAGCAAACCATGCATCCCGTTGATCGTTGGTCGTTCCTGTTTTGCCAGCGATATCCTTCCGCCCGAGAACTCGCGCGCGCTTTCCAGTTCCGCGCTGGATGACGTCCCTCAGCATCGAGCTCATAATCCAGGCGTTTTGTGACGTCACAACTCGAGGCGCCGGTTTCGATGCCTGGAACTCCAGGGCGTGGCCGGTCTCGAGCGAGTTTTCTGTGCTCGATTTTCTCTCTTCAATTACTCCAGGACGAGTTTCCTCACCTTCCCTGGTACCAGGGGCGTCGCACCTGTCGCACACCACGCGGGGGCTGGCTTGCAAGCTCCTTTCGCCAGAGGCGTCAGACAAGGCGTCAATGAAATAGTCATCCACCGCATAGCCACCATTCGCGAACACGCAGTATGCGGTAGCGAGTTCCTGTGGTGTGAGCGTTCCACTACCGAGCGCAAGAGATAAACTTCGGGGTAGCGCGGCGTCCTTAAAACCGAAGCGCTGAAGGTATCCGATCGCGTAATCAATGCCAATAGCTTGCAGCAGTCGTATGGACACGAGATTTCGAGAGTGGACCAGCGCTTCACGCAGCCGTGTCGGTCCAAAGAATTCTCCACTGTAGTTCTCCGGGCGCCAGGAAGCTTCGAGCCCGGGATCCTCAAATACGATGGGCGCGTCGTTGATCATGCTCGCAGCAGTGAAGCCGTGATCGATGGCCGCTGAGTACACGAATGGCTTAAAGCTCGATCCCGGCTGGCGGTGTGCCTGCGTCGCCCGATTGAATTTGCTACGTACGAAATCGAAGCCCCCGACTAATGCCACCACCGCTCCATCAAGGGGGTTCATTGCCAACAATGCCCCCTCTACCTCAGGCACTTGGCTAAGATGCCATTCCTCACCTATTTTTCTTACCCGGATGACGTCACCCACCGAAAGTATTTCTGTCGCCGCCTTGAGCTTGGCTCCACGGCGGTTGTGGTCCAAGAACGGGCGCGCCCACGACAATCCATTCCAAGGAATCTCCACCAAGCCGTGCTGTTTTGTCAGGACACTGGCTGCTTGTTCGTGGAGCTCGATGACAAGAGCGGGTTCCAGGCCGCCAACCGTGGGCATTCCCGCAAGCGTTTGCTCTGCCTGAGGCCGTGTCTGTATCGAATACTCGATGTGATCTTCCGGACCGCGATAGCCGTGCCGCTCATCGTACTCGACTAAGGCCTTGCGCAATGCGCGGTTGGCGGCAGTTTGTCTGCGGCTATCGATGGTGGTATAGACCCGCAAACCTACTGTGTATGCGTTGACGCCGAAACGCCGCTCCATCTCAGCCCGCACCATCTCCGCAACGTACGGCGCCTCGACTTGAACGGTTAAGCCATGCAGAGACGCTGTGATGGGATCGCGGCGAGCTTCCTCATAGCCTTGCAAATTTATGAACGCTAATTCATACATACGGCGTAACACATAGTTGCGGCGGGTTAGAGCGCGCACGGGATCGGCAATCGGATTAAGACGTGAAGGCGCCTTTGGCAGTCCAGCAATCATCGCGATCTGGGCCAATGATAATTCACCAAGCTCCCGGCCGTAATATGTCTGCGCGGCTGCTCCTATCCCGTAGGCCCGATGCCCCAGGAAAATCTTGTTCAGATAGAGTTGCAAGATCTCCGGCTTAGTGAGCTCTCGCTCGATCTTGAGGGCAAGCAGAATTTCATTAAGTTTCCTTAGGTAGGTTCTTTCGCGTCCAAGAAAGAAGTTTCGAGCCACCTGCATGGTAATGGTACTTCCACCAGGTCCCTTCTCGCCGGTCCGTAGCAAATGATAGACAGCTCGTGCAAGCCCTTGCCAGTCGACGCCGGGGTGTGTAAAAAACCGCTCGTCTTCAGCGGCTAAGATGGCGTTGACCATCGCCTGCGGAATGTCCGCTAGTGCAAGTGGTATACGCCGTTTTTCACCGAATTCGGCAATCAGGCGTTCATCGCGACTATAGACTCGCAGCGGCACCTGAAGGTGAACATCCTTCAAGATATTGGTTGAGGGGAGCTTTGGGGCTAGATACCATACGCCACCCGCCGCCACTGCGAGGGCCAGAAGGGACGTAACCAATAGTACGATAATAATTATGTGAGCCGCCCTGAGCATCTTCTGATCCTTAGAGGGTGTTTTAAAACCCCGGCGAGCGCCGGCAGAGCAAGGCGCACGGTGGGGCGACAAAATAGCCGGGAGCCCTTTTGAACAGCGAAGCTGGCCGTGAAGAGGTAAGCTCCAGGGAGGGGGCGAGTAAAGCGAAGTGTACAGTGGGGTACATCAGGGCTTCGAGCCACCAGAGCGCAACGTAGCCGTGGCAAGCGAAGCGGTTTTCAAAACATCCTCTGCACGTCATGTATACGACTGCCCCACTCTCAAGGACATAGCCCATTTAGCTCTCGCTAGTCTTCCGTTGTAGTGCTGTACCGGAGCTGAGCGTGCACCCGTAAGCCAGGTACGTGGGCCAAAAAAGCCCCCACTAACCCAGCCGGTCACTGAACGGTTGCGAACATCATTCCAAGGTGAGCTTTTAGGATAGGGCGAGCCGGCCGCAGTGTACAGCGCGCGGTAGGTGGAAGCCGAACAACGCATAAACGCTCATCCAGACTGCAAGCCCATGAGGCTTAACTTAATTTCCCCGCCAACCATGCTTATCAATACGGATCAAACCTTCCGCGTAGGTCGGAATATCTGCGCAAAGCTTAATAGACTGCCTTGAGGGTCAATATCGCTATCATTGCCGTAAGCGGTGCCTATGGCCCTCCGCCCTCCGCAAGACACGTGGGAATATTCGCATGTTCTTTGGGCTCATCTCCATGTGGAAGCTGCCCACAGTTGTTCAGTATCGTTGTTATGCATCGGCTCTGCTGCGGTGCGCCTTGTCACGTCGTGTCCTTCAACTTCATTGATGCCTGAACGCTTTCCGACCTATATAAAAGCCGACGTTACGTCTTTATCAGGACCTAAAGCTTCCCTGTGCGAGGCCGATACTGGCTTCGGTCAGAGACATCGGTTGAAAAGATGGAATTAAGAAAAACTAGATAATAGGCTTACTTCACGCGAAGCCAGTCTAGTCCTTATAGAATTATCTTGTCAGTTGCTGATAAGTCCAACTGTTATTAGTTAACCATAACTAGGAGTGAAATGGTGGCGGGCTTATTCGAAAGAAAATCCACTCCAGTTATTGGGCTCGATATTAGCTCAAGCGCGGTCAAGCTCCTAGAGCTTGCAAAAGTGGGCGATCGTTATCGAGTGGAAAGCTATGCAGTGGAGCCATTGCCTCCTAACTCTGTCGTAGAAAAAAATATTTCGGACGTCGACGCGGTAGGCCAAGCCATACGTCGAGCCGTGAAACGCTCCACCACAAAAAGCAAATATACCGCAGTTGCAGTGCCGGGGTCGGCTGTTATTACCAAAACAATCACGATGCCTTCGGATCTAAGAGAAGACGAACTGGAAAGTCAGCTTCAATTAGAAGCCGACCAATACATTCCGTATTCTTTGGAAGAAGTTAATCTTGATTTTCAAGTGCTCGGAACGTCAGAATCGGACCCGGAAAAAGTCGATGTCTTGTTGGCTGCCTCGCGCTCAGAAAACGTGGAGATGCGGGTTGCTGCGGCAGAAATTGGCGGGCTTGTTCCGAAGATTGTCGACGTAGAAGCATTTGCGGTGGAGAACGCTTTCGACCTAATTCGCAAACAATTACCGCGAGGTGCTGAAGGGAAAATCATTGCCCTTGTGGATATTGGCGCCACGATGACCACTATCAGCGTATTTAGTGGCGGCAAAATTATATATACGCGGGAGCAAGTTTTCGGCGGCCGTCAGTTGACGGAGGAAATACAGCGGCGCTATGGCCTAACATTCGAGGAAGCGGGTCTAGCAAAACGACAAGGAGGTTTACCTGATAACTACAAATCTGAGGTCTTGGAGCCCTTTAGAGAGGCGATGGCGCAACAGGTTAACCGGGCCCTGCAGTTTTTCTACTCATCGAGCCAGGTGGCGCAGATTGACCATATCGTACTGGCCGGCGGTTGTGCCGCAATAAGCGACGTTTGCCCAGTGATGGCGTCAAAAACCAGCGCCGAGGTCACCATAGCAAATCCATTTGCGCAAATGACGCTGTCCTCTAAGGTCAGGGAACAGGTTCTCGCTAACGATGCCCCAGCGCTGATGATCGCCTGTGGACTCGCGATGAGGAGTGCTTATTAATGCACCACATCAATTTACTACCTTGGCGCGAAGAGCTGCGCAAGAGGCGGCAAAAAGACTTCGGCATTGCTGCCCTCGGGGCTGTACTTGTGACAGCTGGCGTTCTCGTTTTAGTACATATGCAATTCAATTCTGTAATCGATTATCAACAGAACAGGAACAGATTTCTCGAAGAGCAAATTGCACAACTCGACGAGAAAATAAAGGAAATAAATGCATTGGATGACGAGAAAAAACGCCTCCTGGCACGCATGCAAATTATTCAAAGGTTACAAGCAAGCCGACCGGAAATCGTGCATTTATTTGACGAGCTTGTGATTGCGATACCCGACGGACTTTATTTTGAAAAACTAACGCAAGAGAGCGGCAAAGTCGGCATCACTGGATATGCACAATCAAATGCTCGAGTATCCTCGATCATGCGGCGTTTGGCGAAGTCCCCGTGGTTCAACGATCCCAAGTTGCTGGAAATAAAAGCGGATGCTAAAGCTGACCAGAATGGACTGCGATTAAATCATTTCAGCCTTCAGATCACCCAGCGTAAACCAGAACAGCAGAACCAGCAAGAGAAACCTTCATGAACCTGGACCTCAAAAGCCTAAATAATATTGATATTAATAACGCCGGGAGCTGGCCTGTCGCAGGAAAAGTCGCAGTAATAGGGGTATTGTGTCTTTGCACTCTTTTTGGTGGGTATTGGTTTGATACTAAAAGCCAGATGGAGGTTTTAAAGAAAGAACGCGGCCAGGAGGCCACCCTTAAGCAAAGTTTTGAGGGCAAACAGCGGCGTGCCGTAAATTTGGAGCCCCTGAAGCAGCAATTAGCGGAAATGAAAACGACGTTCGGTGGTATGTTGCGCTTACTTCCAAGCAAAACTGAAATTGAGGGGCTTTTGGTGGATATTTCACAGGCAGGATTGGCAAGCGGTCTAGAGTTCGAGCTATTCAAGCCAGAGGCGGAAGTATCTGAAGACTTCTATGCTGTTCAACCAATAAGGATTAAGGTTGTCGGAAGTTATCACGAGTTTGGAGAGTTTATAAGTACCGTTGCCAATCTTCCCCGAATTGTCACTCAGCACGATATAGGGATTAGCCCACTTAGTAAGCAGATGGAGAAAAAAGACGTGCTTAGCATGGAATTAGTTGCCAAGACCTATCGGTATCTTGAGGATGGAGAGGTTCAGGATTGATGAGCCAGTTGTCCAGCTAAGCGGTGTGGAGGCATGCAGTGAAGTTAGGCGGCGGGATTATTGATATTCGGAAGTCACAGCAGTTGTCGCTACCGGTTATGCGTAGATTGAGGTCATTGGCGGTTATATTTATTGCGGCTATTGGTGGATGCAGCAATGGTTCGATGCACGACCTCGAATCTTATGTGGCTGACGTTTTGGCGCGAAAGGGCTGGCCTATCGAGTCCTTGCCGACGGTGGAAATCCCACCCAGTCATGTTTATGAATCCAGTGAGCGGCGCGATCCGTTCCAGCCTGATATCGCGGCCGTTGATGAAGGCAAGCAACCGGAAATGACGGCCAGCAACGGAGGTGTCCGGCCGCCCGAGCAGCGTAATCGCGAGGAGCTTGAGGGCTTTCCGCTTGACGCACTCAGGATGGCGGGCACTTTAGAGCAAGGCATTGAAATGTGGGCGCTTATCCTTGGTCCGGAGGGAACAGTCTATCGGGTACAAAAAGGCAATTACGTCGGCAGAAACTACGGGAGAATCCATAGTATCGTGGAAGACCGGATTGAGCTGACGGAAATCATACCCGATGGTCAGGGCGGCTGGCAGGAGAGGGAAGCTGCCTTGGCGTTGGCTGAGAAGTGACGACGAAGGGGTCAGCTATGGCGAAAACAAGTGATACACTCCGCGTGCCAAAAGGCCTCGAGCAGGCCGCAGCGGAAACATACAGTGAAGCTGAGGAGCCGATTATGCAAGGCGCGCGGTGCCGATGGAATTGGATTCATAAAGCGCGTGCGTACGCACCCGTGTGTTTCTTCCTGCTCGCTGTCACATTATTCGTTAGCTGGCCAGTGGCAAGTTATTCGAAGGCACAACTGACCTTGGATGAAATCAACTATTCTGCCCTGCCAGGTGATCGACTTCAACTTGAGCTCACGCTGTCGGATGTTGTCTCGGAACCCCTTAGCTTTGCCATTGATAAGCCCGCGCGTATTGCATTGGATTTTCCCGGCGTGCGGTCAAATCTTGCATACAAGTCTATGCCGCTTGGAGTTGGTATGGCCAGAAGCCTTACGGCTCTCGAAGCTGGCGAACGGACACGGGTTGTTGTGAGCCTAAGTGAGCTTGTTCCGTATGATATACGTGCGGCAGGCCGCAAGGTATATGTCACACTCAATAGCCCCACCATTTTGGCAGCTGCGGCCGGCGCTTCTGCTACCACTGCGGTGAAACGGACCATGGGAGATATCAAAGACATCGATTTTCGGCGTGGTCAGGCTGGTGAAGGACGGGTCACCGTGACGCTGTCAAGTCCATCGATGATTGTCGATACACGCGAAGAGGGTGGAAAGCTTATTGTTCAGCTAATTGGCGCCGACCTTCCCAGGAGACTGCAACGTCGCTTGGATGTCACGGATTTCGCTACGCCCGTGCAGGTGGTAGATACCTTTAGCCGGGGCTCTGATACGCGAATCCTCATTGAAGCAACTCCGCCTTTTGATCACCTGGCGTACCAAGCTGATAACCTCTATACCATCGAAGTAAAGCCAGTGAGTAAAGCTGATCAGGAGCTAGCGAAGAAAGAAAAATTTCAATACAACGGCGAACGGCTCTCTTTAAATTTTCAGGACATTGAGGTGCGCGCGGTCCTGCAGCTGTTGGCGGATTTCACTGGGCTTAATTTGGTGGCAAGTGATTCTGTGAATGGGAATCTCACCTTGCGACTAAAAAATGTTCCTTGGGATCAGGCGCTTGACATTGTGCTCAAGGCAAGAGGGCTAGCGATGCGCAAGGTCGGCAATGTTATTATGGTAGCGCCAACTGAGGAAATCGCTGCCCGTGAGAAGCTAGAACTCGAAGCTGAAAAGCAGCGTGTAGAGCTGGCTCCGCTACAAACGGAGTTTATTCAAGTCAATTACGCCAAGGCCGGAGATTTGGCAAGCTTATTAAAGGCCCCGGAGAATTCGCTATTGTCTGAACGTGGCCACGTTACGGTAGATGAGCGAACCAACACCTTGTTGGTAAGAGACAACCTGGACAATTTGCAAGCGATATCGCGTCTTGTGAATACGCTCGATGTTCCTGTCAGACAAGTATTGATTGAGTCCCGAATTGTTATAGCGGATGAGACATTCAGTCGAGATTTAGGAATTACCTTTGGGTTTTCTTATGACGACAGTAACATTCCAGACATTTTGACCTTGGGTGGCAAACGGCCGGGCGATACAAAGTTTTCCGCTTTGGTTCCTAATCCCAACACGGGCCAGTTGGAGCAACAGGCGATCATCACTGGGTTTGAAACGCCGAAGGATACCGAAGGGTTGATCGTGGATTTGCCGGTGGCGAACCCTGCGGCTGCGCTTGGTTTCGTGGTCGGTAAGCTTGGTAGCAACATACTGCAACTCGAGCTTTCCGCAGCACAGGAAGAGGGGCGTGGTGAGACACTTTCTAACCCGCGAGTGATTACCTCTGATCGCAAGGAGGCAATCATTGAGCAGGGCGTTGAGATTCCTTTTCAGGAGGCAACCTCAAGTGGCGCTACTTCTACATCGTTTAAGAAAGCGGTCTTAAGCCTAAAGGTAAAACCGCAGATCACACCTGATGACCGCATTATCATGGATATTCAGGTAAACAAAGACAGGCCTGGTAAGGAGTTCGCCGGGATTCCCAGTGTGGATACTCGGTCCGTTACCACTCAGGTATTAGTTGATAATGGAGAGACTGTGGTTCTTGGGGGAATTTACGAGCAGGATTTACGAGATGATCGGAGCGGGGTTCCATTCTTTCAGGATATTCCGTATCTCGGATTCCTATTCCAACGTACAGAAAAGCGTGATGATAAGAAAGAGTTGCTGATCTTCGTGACCCCGAAAGTTCTCAAGGAAGCATTGACTCTTCGCTGACTGCTCTCGCTAGGTTACCTGCTCTCACAATTCGGCGGGCGGCTTATAGCCATCCGCCGGGTCGCATTGGATATGCTGGCAAGAGTGGCTTTGCACGTCCACTAGGCCCAGTGGGTTGTCATTTCCCAGCTATCGTTACAAAGCCTCTATAATGGACGCGCCTGGCATTTGCCAAACGTTGGCTGTTGGAGGTACCTTCCACGCGGATGGCCGCACCAGTCCTGTGTTTGTCCAGTCGATTTCCCGGAGAAACTTAAGCAGTCGTTCTGCAGCTCGAAGCGCTGATTTGAGCATTTACATAGGTTATTATTGATCTGCCGTCTCGGTATCGAGGCCAGGCTAGATGGGCCGTATGATAGTCAACCTTAAGCATGTATAACCCAGAAAACATTTATTTGGTCGGGCCGATGGGTGCGGGGAAGACCACCGTGGGAAGGAAGCTCGCGATCGCTTTGAAAAAGGAATTTGTGGACAGCGATCAAATAATCGAAGTAAAGACCGGCGCAAGCATTTCTTTAATATTCGAAATCGAAGGTGAGGAGGGATTTAGGCGGCGAGAGCGCGTGATTTTGGAAGAGTTGACTCAACGCAGAGATGTCGTGCTTGCTACGGGTGGCGGGATTGTTCTAGACGCAGTAAACCGAGCCAGGTTAAGGAGTTGTGGGTTTGTAATCTACCTAAATCCGCCATTTGAGCGTTTGCTAGAGCGCACCATGAGGGATCGCCGAAGGCCTCTGTTGCGAACCGAGGATCCGCAAGGGCGATTGCGGGCCATTGTAACAGAGAGAGACGCACTGTATTGTCAAGTAGCTGATATGATTATTAGCGGCGAGCATAAAACGGCTACTCAGGTGGTGAGGGAGATCTTGAAGGAGTTTTGCAGGTTATGAGCTGTGTTCGAGTGGAACTGGGAGAGCGAAGTTACCCAATCCATATCGGGAGCGGATTGCTCAGGCGCGCAGGGCTACTGACCCCCTACCTGGCGGATAGACGTGTACTGGTGGTCACAAACGAGACCTTGGCGCCACTGTATCTTGAGCAAGTTTTAGCCATACTAGAAGAAGCTAGCCCGCAGGTCTTGATCCTCCCCGATGGTGAAGAGTACAAGACGTTACAGGTCGCTGCTCAGATTTTTGATGCATTGCTGAAAAGCCGTTTTGGCCGGGATAGCGCGCTGGTGGCGTTGGGCGGGGGCGTTATTGGTGACATCACGGGCTTTGCTGCCGCCTGCTATCAACGCGGAGTGCCCTACGTCCAGATTCCTACCACATTGCTAGCCCAGGTCGATTCCTCGGTAGGGGGAAAGACCGGTGTAAACCATCCCCGCGGAAAGAACATGATTGGGGCATTCCACCAGCCGATCTGTGTTGTGGCGGATACGGATACTCTTGGTACGCTGAAGGATAGAGAGTTCCATTCGGGTATCGCAGAGATTATCAAATACGGATTAATCCGTGACGCGGACTTTTTTCGTTGGTTGGAAGATTCGTTGGATTCTTTGCTAGAACGGAATTCAGCGGTTCTTGCTTATGCAATCCGCCGTTCGTGTGAAGTTAAAGCTGACGTGGTTGGTGCGGATGAGCGGGAAGCTGGCATACGCGCGCTTCTGAATCTGGGACATACATTCGGCCATGCTATCGAAACCGGGCTCGGCTATGGTCGATGGCTGCACGGCGAGGCAGTGGGCGCCGGTATCTGCGTCGCGGGCCATCTTTCCGCACGTCTTGGCCGGTTAGCGGATTCTGATAGCGTCCGGATAGACGCTCTGGTTGCTCGCGCAGGCCTTCCGGTAAAGCTGCCTGCCGAACTCACCGAACAGCAGATGCTCGAACTCATGTCGGTAGACAAGAAGGCACGACGCGGGTGCATGCAGCTCGTGTTATTGAACAGCATTGGCAGTGCCGCTTTGACCGACGACTTCAGCGTGGAGGCACTAATGGGTGTGCTACACTCCAATCGATTAGCCGAATGAGAATCGGTAGACTACACATGCCCGGTTGGCCCCTGTGACATTCGTTGTTTGCTAATGAATCTCCTCCTGAATGAATTAGCTACTTATGCGGCCCATGACGCTTCGTCTCGTGGACGCATGTATCCTGAGCCGCAGCCGGCGTATCGGGGTGTCTACCAGCGTGACCGCGATCGGATTGTTCACTCGGCGGCTTTCCGGCGTCTTGAGTACAAGACACAGGTCTTTGTGAATCACGAAGGGGATATGTTCAGGACG
>JAGTVB010000245.1 GCA_018224385.1 Gammaproteobacteria bacterium | reverse complement strand
GGGCGTCTGCACAAGCGCACCAAAAAAAAGACTCCGACACACCACTAAGCACCAAGAGCCAACGCAGCGCCGAAGACGCCGAGGCGCCGATGGGGGTGGGGGCGTGCAACGTCCTGGCGCGGATGGCGGCCAGCGTGGGGGAGTTAACGGCTGTAAAGCCGGTATTTCAAGCGGTTTTGGATGTTCCCAATGGGGGCGTGCTCCTCGCCTTGCCGGCGCTGTTGGCGGTCGGTCTGCTGCATCGGGCCCACAAATACTTCCAGTTGCCCAAGGGCTATTATGGCCTGGAGAGCCTGTTTTTGATGCTCGCCTTCCTGGCCCTGGCGCGGCTGCCCTCGCTGGAACAGCTGCGCTACTGTGCACCGGGCGAATGGGGCAAGCTGCTGGGGCTGGACCGCATTGCGGAAGTGCGCACCGTGCGTAAGAAACTCGCCCTGCTTTGCGATCAGCAACAGGCGAGCTCCTGGAGCGCGGAGCTGTGTGCCCAATGGATGGGTGAGGATCCCGAACAGGCGGCGGTGTTGTACGTCGATGGTCATGTGCGGGTGTACCACGGCCATCAAACCGAGCTACCGCGGCACTACGTGGCGCGCCAAAAGCTGTGTTTGCGCGCCACCACCGACTACTGGGTCAATGCCATGGACGGGCAGCCGTTCTTTGTGCTCAACCAGGCCGTCGATCCCGGGATGCTCCAGGTGTTGGAACACGAGATTGTGCCGCGTCTGGCACAGGAGATCCCCAACCAGCCCACGCCCGAGCAATTGCAGGCCGATGCGAAATTGCATCGTTTCACCCTGATCTTTGACCGGGAAGGCTATAGTCCGGAATTTCTCCGCACGATGAAAGCGCAACGCATTGCCTGCCTGACGTACCACAAATACCCCGGGGGGGATTGGTCGCAGGAGGAGTTCTTCCCCTGCCAAGTGAATCTCGCATCGGGTGCCTGTGTGCAAATGCGCCTGGCCGAGCGAGGCACGTTCCTGGGGGGTAAGGTCTGGGTGCGTGAAATCCGCAAACGGACCCAAAGCGCCCATCAGACCTCGGTGCTCTCAACCGATTACCGTTCGGACCCGGGGCCGGTGGCCGCGGCCATGTTCGCTCGATGGTCGCAGGAAAACTTTTTCAGATACATGCGTGAACACTACGGGTTAGACCGTTTGGTCGACTATGCTACCGAGGCGATTCCTGATACCACAAAGCTCGTGAACCCGCAATATCGCCGGCTCGATGGACAGGTGCGCAGCAAACAAGGTCATCTCACCCGCAAGCTTGCAGCCTTCTCGGCGATGAATCTCAAAGGCGAGATCGAACCCAAAAAAGTGGCGGCGTTCGAGCAGAAAAAAGCCGAGCTCCAGGAGCAGATTGAGGGCTTGACAAAAGAGCTCGATGAGCTCAAGAAACAGCGCAAAGCGGTCAACCACCACATCACCATCGCCGAGCTACCCGAAGAGGAACGCTTCAAACAACTGAGCACACAAAGTAAACACCTGATCGATACCATCAAGATGGTGGCTTACCGTGCCGAAACCGCCATGGCGCAGATGGCACGGGAAAAACTGCATCGAGAAGACGATGCTCGCAGTTTACTGAGAGCACTCTACAGCACCGAAGCCGACCTGCTGCCCGACGAAAATGCCTCGACCTTGACGGTGCGTGTGCATCATCAGGCCAATCATTGCGCCGATGAGGTGATCCGTTACCTTTGCATGGAGCTCAACCAAACCGAGACGATTTTTCCCGGTACGAACTTACGTCTGGTTTATGAATTGGTTTCGGATTAACCGCGGCCGAGGATTCGACCGGCTCACACGAGGCGAGTCGCTGGCGACCACCTTTCCAGCGACCGTCCAACTCCGCTGCTTTACCTGAATTCTTTGAAACTGAGGTCATCTTACAATCCCAGAGATCAGGAGGTCTGAAGGTGCGTTCTCTCAGTCGCCGTAGCCCAGGGCGAGAAAGGGTTCCAGGTGATTTTGCACCGCAGGTAGAGCGGTGTGTCGGCGGGGGGCGCCGCCGACGGGAGCGGAACGTGCACCCCCCTGCGCTTGGACAGCCACGTCCATACCTGATTAGCTGTAGTGCCCCACAATCATAATCCGTCCGGCCCGCAAACAAGCTAGCTCGTCCACATTCGCTGCAACTAAGCCAGCCCCCTTCTCCAGACCCGGCGGACCCGCTTCAACCACGGACGGGTTAGCGACCTCGGAGGGGGAGTCTTTCGGACTATCTGTCCAGAAAAAAGGCTCCTTTGTGCAGTTCTTACTTGCCCGGACGATGTCGTATAAACTGGACGATATCCGTTCGATAAAATAGGATACTGCCGTTTCTTCGGAAAACGCCTCGTGACCACCTTCGCCTATTTGCGGGTATCGACTGACCGACAGGACCTGGACAACCAGCGCCACGGTATCCTCGAATATGCCAACAGCCATCGGCTCGGTCCCCTTGCGTTCGTCGAAGACGCCGTCTCCGGGCGCATCGGTTGGCGCGATCGTGCGGTCGGTGCGCTGCTGCTTCAGACCGCGTCCAGGGGCGACGTGGTGTTGTTCGCCGAGGTCAGCCGCATGGGCCGCTCGACCCTGCAGGTCTTGGAGATGCTCGAGACCTGCATGACGCGTGGCTTGACCGTGCACATCGCCAAGCAGGGCATGGTCCTCGACGGATCCATGCAGAGCCGTATCACCGCCACGGTACTAGGTCTGGCCGCTGAGATCGAGCGCGAGCTCATCTCCCAGCGCACCAGCGAGGCACTGGCCAGGAGAAAGGCCGCCGGCAAGCCGCTCGGTCGGCCCAAGGGACGTATGGCAACCAGCCTGAAGCTCGATTCCAAGGAGGCGGAGATCCGCGGCTACCTGGCAAGGGCATCAGCAAGCGCTCCATCGCCAAGCTGATCGAGTGCTCGCCCTCGACGCTCTACGACTGGCTGGCCCGGCGCAACATGCGCACGCCCCGGCATGCGGCTTAAGGCCGTGGCGGCATGAAGCGCGTGCCGCCCGAGGCCATCAGCGACCTGCGCCGGCGGCTCTCCGCACTTGCCCCGCGCAGCGCCGAGCGCCGCCTCCTGGTCGAGGAGACGGCCCGGCTCTACGGGGTGTCGGTCGACACCCTGTATCGGGCCTTGCGCGAGCGGGCCGTTCCCAAGCCGCTGCGGCGTTGCGATCACGGCGTGCCGCGCGTGATGAAAGCCAAGGAGATGGAGCGCTTCTGCGAGGTCGTCGCCGCGATCAAGGTGCGCACCAGCAACAAGAAGGGGCGCCACCTCTCGACCGCCGAGGCCATCCGCCTACTGGAGGACTACGGCGTGCAAACCCCTGATGGACCGGTGCAGGCACCGAAGGGCGTCCTTGTGCCCCTCTAACGCACGAATCAAACAAAAAAGCCGCCACCCCGGTGCCCCGAGATGGCGGTTGTTCTTGAGGCAGGAAGCGCTAACCCACTACGCGGCTTTCTTCGCCGCTCCCTTACCCGCCTCGCTGAGCGTACCGCCAATCGCCCGCGCTTCCTCTTGGGCGACCGACTGTGCCTTCGCAATAAACTCTCCGCTAAGCCGGCTTAGCTTCTGCATATCGGCAATCATTTGCTCGCCAACCTTCGTCGCGTACGAGCCCTGTGTCGCCAGGTACCCCATAAAACTCCACGGATCGTTCACCTCGGTGGCTGTTTTCAGTCGTCCCATAGCGAGGTTCGCATAGGCTGTTGTGCTGTCCAATTGGAGAGCCACGACCTTTTCCATATGCGCAATCGCCATCTGGTTCAGGTTCTGAACCGGCCCCACGAAATTCCACAAAGAACCACCGAACGCCGACATCATTGCTGTGTACATCACATCTCCTTGAAGGAATTGAGAGGGGAGAGAGCTAAGGTGGAAGGATAGAACCCCTTAATTCTAAAGGGCAAAAATAAGCCAATGGGGTGGGCTGGTGTGCTACAGTCGATCGTCGCCTTAAAAGAGGGTCGCAGTTGTCGCGATTGGCACAAAGGCTTCTTCGCCTGCCCTGCGAGGTATCAAATCTAACAAAGCGATCAGCACCCACTTTTAGCCATCAGTTGCCCCAGAACCGCACGTTGCCTGGTCCCCTCTGAGGTAGGCTGGAGGACGGATTTATAACGGATACCTATGAATTGGGGATGACTAGGCGGTTACGGTTTTGTGAAGCAGCATACTGCAAACAGTGATGGGCGTTCTCGGGAAGCGGCTTCCGTCGTAACGAGGTGGGTGCTCACTGCGAATGCTCACCTGCCTTGAAACAGCTCGCGCACTGGTGTGCATTGCTAGGCTGATACGCTAAAGTCACCTCTGCGATCCAAGGCAAAACGCCGGTTTCGCCAAATGTCTTGATTTCGGAAAACTTTTCCAAAACTCCAAAGCGTACGTGATTGGGTAAGGAGATGATAGCGATGTCATCTCCTTACCCAATCATCTAGGCGGTTACAAAAAGCGGAAGCGCACAATGACCAACAGCAGTGAGCGTTACACCTACGGGATTAATCCTTCAGACGTTATCACCTGGGTCAGCGACGAGTGGCTCCGGTTCGCGCAGGAGAACGACGCCCCAGAGCTGAGCGTGGCCCATGTGATCGGGCAATCTCTTTGGCGTTTTATTGTGGGAGCCGACGTTCAGCGGATTTACCAGGAACTCTTTCGTAGTTTGCGATCAAAGCGTGCCGAACTGATCATTCCGTTTCGATGCGACTCACCCACAGTGGTCCGGCACATGGAGTTGACCCTCCGTTCCCCTGGGAATGGAGTCCTTGAATTCGAAGGAAGGCTTCTGCGGCATGAGATGAGAGAGCCGGTCAGCGTGTTCTACCGCCATGCGCAGCGATCGAACGAATCGATTTCGATCTGCAGCCTTTGTCGCCGTCTCCTGTGGCAAAAGGAATGGATAGACGTCGGGGCGATGATCGTGCGCCGAAGGCTCTTCAACACTGAGCCGATCCCACGATTGGACGAGACGGTTTGTCCCGACTGCCGGAGCAAGCTCGCATAAGTAGTCCCTGCCCAGGAAAACAAACGTCAGGGCAGGAGCCGCAACTGCCTGGGGTCCGAAATTGTCGTGCGCACGCTGCATTTAGATCGATTTCGTCGATACCGGTGAGAACTCGCAAAGGGGCAGGGAAGGCGTCGACCGGCGTGTGAAATGCAATGAACCGCCCGCGGCGGTGGGGGCTATGGCACGGGGGCCCTGTCCGACGAAAAAGCACCGTTCGCTATGGGGAGACGAATGAAAAAGCTTGTACCCTGGCCGGGCGTGGATTTGAAATCAATGGTACCGCCGTGCTTCTTGACAATAATGTTGTAGGCAATGGCAAGGCCCTGACCGGTGCCTTTGCCGATGCCTTTGGTGGTAAAAAACGGATCGAAAACCTTGAAACGATTTTCGTCGGT
Organism: Gammaproteobacteria bacterium; assembly: GCA_018224385.1. GTDB lineage: Bacteria > Pseudomonadota > Gammaproteobacteria > HK1 > HK1 > JAGTVB01. The sequence continues at coordinate 578 of JAGTVB010000245.1, read as the reverse complement.
GATGCCACAGCCCGTATCGGCAATGCGAATTTCAGCGTTTCCATCGGGGAGAAGGGCGGTGCTGACCGTGATGCGGCCCTTGGCACCAGCATCGGGGGTTACGACCTCGGCGATGGCGTGTGCCGCGTTGACGATCAGGTTTAAGAAAACCTGATTCAGGTCGCCGGGGAAGCACGCCACCGGAGGTAATTCGGGATCGAGCGCCGTGGTCACCTCGGCGACATATTTCCATTCGTTGGATGCCACGATAAGGGTGGTTTCCAGTGCCTGGTTGAGATCAGCGGGCACCTTCTCCTCGAGGGACGGATGGGAAAACGCCTTCATGGCGTGGACGATGCGCGTGACGCGGCCCAAGCCATCGAGCGACTGATCCAAAGCGCGCGGGATTTCCTCCAGCAAATAGTCCGCATCCGCTTCTTCAAGCATTCGCCTGAGCTCGGAAGCTGGCAAGGGTGCCCCTTCGGCGGTGCTTCGGCGCAGCTCTTCGAGCATTTTCGTGATATCGAGGAAGGCATCGCGCAGGAACCGCGCATTATCACTTACGTACTGCGTGGGTGTGTTGATCTCGTGAGCGATGC
>JAGTVB010000244.1 GCA_018224385.1 Gammaproteobacteria bacterium | reverse complement strand
GAGATCCTGCCACTGCAGGCTGACGGGCGGGCTTGGGCTTCGGTTCGCTGATGTTGTCGCGGGCCACAGGCTCCGCTGCATCATCCCCGCCCTGGACCTCATCCTGAATGGCCGGTGTGGATGTTGCTCTCGGACCTGCTTGAGACACGCTGGAGCTCGGACTGCCCGTCCCCTCTGCGGGTGAAGGACCGCCGCTCTTTGGCACAGGCGGAGCACCGGACCCCTCAGGACCGTCTGAAGGGCCCCCTGGCTTGCGCGAAGAAAACAGGCCCAGCACGGCTCGAGCCAGCCCTTTCAAGGCTTCCAACAGCAAAATGAATAGGGCCCGGAACAGATAAAATACCATGGCGATACCGCCGACCAGCATACTCCATAGACCACTCAGCCTTGAGCCGAGCGCGCCTCTTTTCCTTTCACGCCCGCTCGCCATGCGCGCAGCGGCCGGCGCTCCCTCCTCGAGGGCCTCGGGTGTATCTCCGCTGGACTCCGCGGCACCCCCATGCCTGCCAGCAACCTCCATGAGTGAATCACCTGCCTGCACGCAGCCAAGTGGAATAACGACCAAGGTCAAAAGTGTAGAAACCAGAACACCGGCGGCCAGTGAGATGGCCATTCCCTGGAAAATCGGGTCCGTCAGAATAACACTTGACCCCGCCACCAATGCCAACGCCGTAATCATGATGGGCCGGGTTCGCGTCTTACACGATAGAATTACGGCTTCACGAACTGGCGTACCGCGACGCACTTCATGGATTGAGAAATCCACGAGAAGTATTGAATTACGCACAATGATGCCGGCCAGGGCTATCCAGCCGATCATAGAAGTGGCTGTGAATTCCGCGTGCAATAACGCATGGGCTGGCAGAATCCCGAGCAAGGTCAGCGGGATCGGCGCCATGATCAGCGCCGGAATACGGAAATTGCCAAACTCCCAAACTACGAGGATATAAATGAGTACCAAGGCCGCGCCAAATGCCAGGCCCATGTCCCGGAAGGTCTCGTAGGTGACCGTCCATTCGCCACCCCACTCGAACCCCGATTGCCCGTTATCCGGTGGCGGTCCAATATAGCTGCCCTTCAGCGCCACCCCATCGGGTGTACGGTACCCCTCTAATAGATCTTCAACCTCGAACATGCCGTAGATGGGCGCGCCCAACCTTCCGGTTGTCTCCGCCACGACGTACTCGACCGGGCGCAGATCCTTGTGGTAGATGATCGGGTCTTCAGGCACGCGAATGAATCGCCCGAGTTCCCCGAGCGGCACCGTCCCCCCGTCCGCCGCCGGCACAGGCAGATCGAGCAGCCTCGATACCTCTGAGCGAAGAGCCAATGGAACTTGAATAACGATATGGGTCGCTTCGAGTACGGTTTCCTCCTTAATGGCCCCCAAGCTGTAATCGCCCATCACCATGGAAAGGTTACGGTTAATCGCATCAACCGACACCCCGCGTCGCACCGCCTTCTGCGTATCGACCTCGAAATGCCAATACGAATACGGCTGTTGCATGTAATTATCGACGTCCGTCAGACTATCAACTTGCTCGAAAAAGCCGGTCATGTCGGCTGCCACCTGGCGCCGCGTCCACCCATCTGGACCATAGATTTCGGCTACGACCGACTGCAACACCGGCGGACCGGGGGGCATTTCCACTACCGCGATGCGAGCCCCTCGCGCTTCGGCAATAGGCGTCAGTAGCTCACGCGCTTGCACGGCGATCTCATGACTCGAGCGCTCACGCTCGCCTTTGTGCAAGAGCTGCACTTGAACTTCACCCTGCCAAGGATCTTCACGCAAATAATAATGCCGCACCATGCCATTGAAATCGAAAGGCCTTGGCGCCCCGCTATAGGTCTGTACCGCAGTGACTTCCGGAATCTGCGCACGAATAATTTGCGCCAATTGCCGAATAAGATTATCAGTCACCGGTAAGGCCGTGCCCTCTGGCATGTTGACCACCACACTGAACTCAGGCTTATTATCGAGCGGCAGCATCTTGACTGTCACATGCGTGGTATAGAACATCGCCAGCGAGGCGAAAAACACGCCCCAGAGCCCGAGGCGAAACAGCCCCCGTTTAAAGCGACTATCGATGAGCGGGTTGAGAATGCTTCTGAAGAATCTCTCGAGTCGTTCGCTGCCTTTTTGCTCCCGCACATGGGCCCGCTTCAGGTAACGCATGCTCGGCTTTAAACGCATGGCAAGCCACGGCGTAAAGGCAAACGCGGCAATCAAGGAAAATAACATCGCCGCCGATCCCAATGCCGGGATAGGCTCCATGTAGGGCCCCATCATGCCGCGCACAAACCCCATCGGCAGCAACGCCGCAATGACGGTAAACGTCGCAAGAATGGTGGGATTGCCCACTTCACGGACCGCATCGATGGCGGTCTCTCTGTCGGTCTCGCCTTTCTCGAGCCAGCGCCGGTAGATGTTCTCGACGACAACGATGGCATCGTCCACCAGAATTCCGATAGAGAAGATGAGCGCGAACAGGCTTACTCGATCAATGGTGTAGCCCAAAATCCACGCCGTGAATACGGTGATAAGGATAACCACCGGCACCACCAACAGGACAACGAAAGCGGGCCGTAAGGCGCGAAACGCAAACAAAACCAGCAAAAACACGAACCCCGTCGCCATAAACAGCTTGAAAATAAGCTCGTTTACCTTGTCATTTGCCGTCTCACCATAGTTGCGTGTAACGCTGACATAGACGTTGCTCGGAATGAGGCGTCCCTTCAAGGCTTCTACTTTATTCAATACGGCATTGGCAACGGTTACCCCATTCGAGCCGATCTTCTTGGCAATGGCAATCGTGACCGCCGGTTCACCATCGGCTTTGACATCCCGCTCGCTCGTTGGCCCCGTGTAGTACGCAACCAGCTGCTTGGCTTCTTCCGGTCCCTGAAAAACCCTCGCCACATCGCGAACATAGATCGGCACACCCCCGTAGCTTCCGACAACCAATCTGGAAATGTCATTCGCATTACGTAAGAAGGATCCCGTCACCACGGTAAAATGAGTGTCGCCGGCCTCAACGTTGCCGACCTGTTGCTCGCTGTTTGCGGTACGGATCGTTTCCGCAACTTGATCGAAGCTAATGCCGAACCCCGAGAGGCGCTCAGGATAGACTTCGACTCGCACCTGCTCTTTGCGACCCCCGACGATGAAGTTGTAACCGGTGTCTGGGATCTCCTTCAGGCTCTGCAGTATGTCCAGGGCGAGGCTGCGCAACCGGCCATCATCCACCTCCTTTGACCACAGCGTAAGCGTCACGATGGGGACGTCGTCGATGCCCTTTGGCTTTACCAGCGGTGGTGGAATACCGGGGGGGATCTTGTCGAGGTTGGATTGAATCTTGTCATGCACCTTGACAATTGAAGGGCCCAGTTCTTGCCCGACGTCAAATTCCACGGTGACGATGCCCCGGCCGCGCTGGCTAGCCGCGTAGACATGCTTCACCCCGGGAATTTCGGTCATGATGCGCTGCAGGGGATCGATGGCTAGGCCGGCAACTTGTTTGGCGGAGGCCCCCGGAAATTGCACGAAAATATCGATCATTGGGACCGATATTTGAGGATCTTCTTGCCGCGGAGTCACCACAAGACCCAGCAGACCGAGAGCGAGCATGGCTAGGAAAAGCAGCGGAGAGAGCGGGGAGTTAATGAACGTCTGGGTCATGCGCCCGGCGAGCCCCAGCTCCTCCGTAGCCAATGCATCAACCTGGTCTTTTTCCTCTGGTCGCTTTGCCTCGTCTTTCATAGAGCTGGTTGGTTGCTTCGGACAGTTGTCATCGTTATCGGGAGCGGCTGGGAGATGGGGGTTGGCTCTGTCAGACCGAGCCGGTCTTTTGCCTTGCGATAGACGGCTCTCGACGCCGAGCCTCTATCAATCTCCCGGGGTGCCGCGAGGGATTGCATACACGTGCTCTCCAGGCTTTAAGCCGGAGAGTACGCTCACGTAGTTTCGATCGAGAGACTCACCAAGGCGCACCAGACGCAGCTCCTTCTCATCGGTGGCGGTGGCTACCTGAACCATGGGGAGGCTTCCGCGGCGAATCACGGCAGAGCGCGGAATGACGACCATGTCCCGTGCCGGCGCGCTGGGATCCGGCACCATGATCTCGGCGTACATGCCGGGGGCAGCGGGGGAGCCGGGCGCCAAGTCGAACTTGACTTTGACTGTATGTCGTTGCGGATCGGCCATCGGATAAATCTGCGCCACACGCGCTTTGACGCGGCGGTGACCCACATCGAGCCGCGCATCGACAACATCCCCCTCACGCAGTCCGCGATACATCATTCGTGCAGGCACATCCACCTCCACCTGCAGCACTTCGGTGTCGGCGAAGGTAAGCATAGGCTGGCCCGGCTGCACCGTATCGCCCTCTTCAGCGAGTTTATCAATGATCATCCCGGAGAATGGCGCAATCGATTTGCTATCGCGGAGCTTGGCATCAAGCTGTTGGATCTCGGCTTCAGCCCGCAGAAACGCACTGCGCGCCTGCTCAATGCGGGTACCGTGGCCGTACAGGTTGGCGTACCGATCGACGCCGGGATACTGATAGCCCATGACGTTCTGCATCGGGCCCGTAAACAGCTGGTCGAACATCGAGGGGAGCCCCATGCCGCCAGGGGCCTTCGTCGTTGGCGCTCCCTGCGGGTTCCAAACCTCGCGGTTGAAGGTAACGCCCGCGTTACGCAGGTCGGCATCGGCGGAGCGCAACGCCGCGAGGGCAGCATTTCGCTGGGCCTGCAATTCATCATCATTCAGGGCGACCAAGAGCGTGCCCTTATCGAAGTAATCTCCTTCCTCTCCGGCAATGAAATTCACCCGCCCAGGAAGCTCGGCGGCCAAGGTAACGGCCTTCAGGGGTACCACGGTGCCGCCGAGCGTGACGGTCGGACGCATACGGATCGCTCTCACCTCGATGACATTCTCAGGCACTTGAGGCTCGGCGGCGGGAGAACCCTGGGCGCCAGCCAAGTCTGGAAGCACCAGCAGGACTGGCAGGGGAAGGAGGCGGATCAAGGTCAAGAAATACTTACGCATCGTTAAATTCCACAGATGCCGCCTAAACAGAATATTAATAGGTTCTAATATATTAATCAACCAATCACCGCCTCGGCCAGCCTTACGAGACTCGACCCATAACCGTAAAACTCTTGACAAAGGGGCCCGCCATACGCGGATCTTTGATCATCGCCATGTAGTCGCCTTTCTTAAACTTGAGCTTGCGCGACGTATACGCCAATCCCAGGCCGGTCATACCGATGCCTTTCTTCCTCCATTTCGCCCAGCTGTCAGGGCTGGCTCGCAGGTCCCAGTTAACCTCTTGGCCCGCATAGGCTCCTGCCGAGGTCGCCTTGCCATTTTCTATGGTCAGGATGCCGCGCGGCTCATCGTCACCGTCAAACCCATAGGCAATCACCGAATTGAAGCCGATCTTCGCCAGATCCCCGGTCAGCTCCGTATCTTTGTTCCACTCCTCCATGAACGCCTTCATCCATTCCTCGGAAAACAATTCAGCCATGTCTGTAACCTCCCGCGAGTGATTCTTAACGTAATAAGGGACGCCTCGTTATCCAGGCGCTTTATAGAGACCATGCCGCCTGCTAGGACCGAGCCTAAGAAGCCGCCTAAACACTACCGCGCTTGTCATATCGCTGCGCAGCGGTTCGCCACCCCATGTACAGCCCCTGGTATATGCCGGCCGCTCGCCGCAGAGCGCCTTGCTCTGCCCGCACTTGCGACATTGCTTCAACGGCTTCTACGTTTTTTCTCTATTTGAAACGACTCGGCATTGGCGCAATTCTGGACGCATACCCATGCCTGTGACAAGATGTTTACTTGACTCTAGGGCCGTTCGAGGATGCGTCAAAAAGACCTCCCCAAAATGAGCTAATGGATGTAGAAAATTAATGTATTCCTTAGGAATTTTCAACCGAGCAAGCCCCCTCCCGCGCCCTGCGCTCACGCTCCTTGCGGCCCTCATGACAGCCCGTACTGAGACGCGCAACCTGACCCTCGATCCACTGCTCAGCTAACCGATTGACTTCCGCGGTATCCCGGCCAGCCGCATCGATGGTCGGCCCAATCACCAATGAGATGGTACCGGGGCGCTTGATGAACCCGCGCCGCGGCCAGAACTCGCCGGCGTTGTGCGCGACCGGAACGATAGGATATCCGCTGCGCTTGGCCAACAAAGCGCCCCCTGGGAGATAGCGTTTGCGCTCCCCCGGCGCCACCCGAGTACCCTCAGGAAAGATAATGACCGAACATCCGCATTCCAACCGCTGACGGGCCTGCTCGACGACTTGCTTGACGGCCCGATGAGCTGCTCGACGGTTGACAGCGATGGGCCGCAGCATGGCCAAGCCCCAACCAAAAAAGGGAATCCAGAGAAGCTCGCGCTTGATAACCCAGACCTGGGGCACGAATAGGCGCTGCAACGCCAGTGTTTCCCAAGCCGACTGGTGCTTGACCAGTACCACCGCCGGTCTGTCCGGAATGTTCTCTAATCCCTCAACCTCATGCTTGAGGCGGCAAGTTACGGCTAACCACCAGAGGTTAAAGCGGCTCCACTGGCTGACAAAGCGATACCGTCTGACGTAACCAAAGGGGAAAGTCAACAGGGTCAACGGCGCATAGATCAGCGTCGAAAGAATAAGCCCTGTGGCGAACAGGGTGGAGCGCAGTATCAGCCAGACCGTCCGGTCCATCCGATTCCTTGCTGAAAGGCAGCTGCTCCGGATAGTCCGGCAGTCATCTGGATGCTCGTTGTGCTAACAAAGCGTCTACCGCAACCGCTAGATTAGCGTGTACTTCAACGCCGCGCAGGAATAATCTGTTCTTGAGCAACGTGTGCCGTCCCTTGCCGCTCAAAACGAGAATCGGACGGGCGCCAACGCGGCGCGCCGCTTCGATGTCGCGCCGCGCATCGCCCACCAGTGGTACGCCGCTTAGCCGGACTGAAAAGCGACGTGCGATGTCGTGGAGCATACCCGGTTCTGGCTTGCGGCATCGGCAATGATCTTCCGGCCGATGCGGACAATAAAAAACCGCGTCCACGTGCGCGTTCACCCGGGCAAGGGCGCGGTACATCTTCTCGTGAATGGCCTCGAGCGCGGCGAGGTCGAATAACCCTCGACCCACCCCTGATTGATTACTCGCAATGACCACTCGGTAACCCGACCGATTGAGCTGGGCCACCGCCTCCAGGCTTCCCGGTATGGCCTTCCATTCATCCGCGCTCTTAATATAGGCATCGGAGTCATAGTTGATCACCCCATCACGGTCGAGAATAACGAGGGACATGGGCCATCTAATCGCCTATCAGAAACTCTATCTATGAATGATGATGCTTGCGGTTCTTCACAACCTGTCACTTAAATTCCGATACGCGGATTCGCCCGTTGATCATGCGTGCCGTACGCCCGTTGATGCGCTGCATCTTTTCCCAAAATGCTTGCTTTAGGTCGAAGTCGGCCGCCAGCGCTGTGCCCACCAGCAAAATGAGCAGGTCAGCACACTCTTCGGCGAGCTGCTGCCTCGTTTTACCTTTGGTAACGCATGCCGAGATTTCACCCAGCTCCTCAGTCATCAGTGCAATTCGGTAGGCGAGCTCCTCGCCGCCGGTATTCTTGAAGTCGTGCTTTTCATGGAACGCCCGCACGGCCTCGACCATTGACTCAAACGAGCCCTCATCTTCCATTCAAACGCTCCTGCAAAGTTGTCCATCGCGTCCCATCTCCAGGGTCTGGATGAGCACGCTTACCCTGCCGTCTCCCGTGTGACATTGCGGAAATGGCCTTTAACACTGCAACTGCGAGATATCGGCGGTCTCCAAAAAAAGCGCGCGAATGCTGTTTAGCAGCGCCAGCCGATTCGCTTTTAGGGTCTCATCGTCGGCGAGCACGCGCACTGAGTCAAAGAAGGCATCCACAGTATCGCGAAGCGACGCGAGCTGCTGCATTGCAGAGGCATAATCTCCGGCAGCGAGTAGCTGCTTCACGGGTGTTTGAATGGCATTTAGCTTGGAGGCAAGCTCGCGCTCTGCCGCTTCGGCAAACTGCTCTTCGCGCACCTCCTGTGGCAGCGCTTCTCCCACTTGCTTTAGTAGGTTCTGGATGCGCTTATTGGCTGCCGTCAGTCCCGACGCCTCCGGCAGCGTGCGGAAGGTATCCACCGCCCATATCCGGCGGGCAAAATCGTAGGGGCGAGTCGGGCGACGCGCCATCACCGCCGCAAAGACATCGGGTCCAGTTCCGTGTTCTAGAAAGTAAGCGCGCAGACGGTCCATCATAAAATCCAGCGTCTGCTCAATGAGCGTCTGCCCATCGAGCTTACCGTCATAGCCGTTGGCGCTGGCCTCGATCAAATCAGCCAAATCCAGATCGATCTTCCCTTCGATAAGGATACGCAAGATGCCAAGCGCAGCTCGCCGCAGCGCGAAGGGATCTTTGTCACCGGTTGGGAGCTCACCTATCCCGAAGATACCCACCAGGGTATCGAGCTTGTCCGCCACGGCCACCGCGCGCCCAGCCGGAGTGCTCGGAATCTCATCACCCGAGTAGCGCGGCATATAGGCCTCCTCCAGTGCCGCTGCCACCGCCTCCGCTTCCCCATCTTGAAGCGCATACTCCCGGCCCATATAACCTTGCAGTTCAGGGAACTCCCCCACCATCTCGGTGAGCAGATCGCATTTGGACAACAGACCGGCACGGCGCGCATGCTCCACCGCTTCCGCCCCCATTCCCATGTTCTGAGCCACGGAACCGGCGAGCTTTGATACCCGTTGAGATTTTTCCAACAGGGAACCGAGCCGTTCCTGAAAGACCATTCCCTCGAGATCTTCAAGTCGGCTCGCCAAGGGCCGCTGGCAGTCCGCGCGATAAAAAAAGGCCGCATCTTCAAGCCGAGGACGAATGACCCGCTCATTGCCTCGACGCACGAGATCTGGAGCACGGGAGTCGATATTGGCAATCCAGACAAAGTGGGGCAGTAAACGGCCTGCTTGGTCGACTACCGGGAAGTACCGCTGCGCTCCCTGCATGGTGGCGATCAAGACCCGCGGTGGCAACCTTAAAAACGCCTGGTCAAAGCTCCCGCCCAGTACTACAGGCCACTCCACAAGCGCCGTGACTTCTTCAAGGAGTCCCTCTTCGATATGGGCCTCGCCGCCAAAAGCGCGCGCTGTCGCCTGCACGCCCTGGCGAATTCTGGCCGCGCGCCGCGCAAAGTCCGCAATGACATATCCCTGCTCGGCAAGCAAGCTAGGATACGCCGACGGCTGCTCCACCATCAGGGGCTGAGGATGATGAAACCGATGCCCCTGCGTCATCCGCCCTGCCCTAACGCCCATGATTTCGGCTTCGATAACCTGTTGCCCAAACAGCAGCACCAGCCAATGTACTGGACGCACAAACTCGACATCGAGGCTGCCCCAGCGCATGCGCTTTGCAACGGGCAGCTCGGTCAGCGCCTGCTCCACGAGAGCAGGCAACAGCTCAGCCGTGGGGCGCCCGGAATCGACATGCCGGAAAACCAACCAGCTACCCTTCTCCGACTCCTGGCGCCCAAGCTCGCTGACATCCACACCACAGGCGCGCGCAAATCCCAAGGCTGCGCGAGTGGGTCTCGACTGGCTGTCAAACGCGGCACTTAATGCCGGGCCTCGCCTTTCCATCTGTCGTGACCGCTGGTGGACAGCGAGTTGCGATACCAGCACTGCCAGACGCCTCGGCGTTGCAAACAGTGCGATTTCGCGGTGACTTAGGTTAGCCTGATCCAGCGCCCGGCTAATCCCATCGCCGAAAGCCTGAGACAGGCGCTTGAGGGATTTCGGCGGCAGCTCCTCTGTGCCAATCTCGACCAGAAGGTCGCGCGATTCAGCCATGATCCACCCGTTTCCGTTGCCTTGACAGCGGGAAACCCAACGCCTTGCGACGCTCGAAGTAGACCTCGGCCACGGCCCGCGCCAAGCTCCTTACCCGCAACATATACCGTTGCCGCTCAGTGACGGAAAGGGCATGCCGCGCCTCCAGTAAATTAAAAGTATGGGAGGCTTTCAGCACCATCTCGTAGGCGGGCAGCGATAACTTCTCAGCGATAAGCCGTCGACTCTCCCGTTCGCACGTGTCGAACCAGTGCGCCAATGCCTCAACATCGGCTCGCTCGAAGTTGTAGACAGACATTTCCTGCTCATTCTGCAAAAACACATCACCATAGGTAATGGCCCCAACCGGCCCCTCCGCCCAGCGCAGGTCAAACACGCTGTCTACGCCCTGCAAATACATGGCGATACGCTCTAGCCCATAAGTGATCTCAACCGTCACCGGCCGGCAATCGAGCCCCCCTACCTGCTGGAAATAGGTGAACTGGGTCACCTCCATCCCATTCAACCACACCTCCCATCCAAGCCCCCAAGCCCCAAGCGTCGGGGATTCCCAATTGTCCTCCACAAAGCGGATGTCGTGTTCCAAGGGATTGAGCCCGAGCAGGCGCAGCGACTCGAGATACAGGTCCTGTATGGCCAATGGCGATGGCTTGATGACGACTTGGTACTGATAGTAGTGCTGCAGCCTGTTGGGGTTCTCGCCGTAACGCCCATCCGTTGGCCGACGCGAAGGTTGTACGTAGGCCGCGCTCCAAGGCTCGGGACCAATCGCCCGCAGGAAGGTCGCCGGATGAAACGTGCCCGCGCCAACCTCCATGTCATAAGGTTGCTGCAGAACGCAGCCTTGCTTAGCCCAAAAATGCTCTAGCGCCAAGATGAGCCCTTGGAAGCAAGTAACGTCATATCCCTGGGCCGCTGTCACTGATGCCACCGTCGCCTGCGAATCTTTAGAAATGAAATTTTGCAAGGCTTAAGTATAATCGGACGAACGTCGCAGTTGTATCGGCGCCCAGGCCATAGTCACCGGTTTGGCACCTTTTGCTCCGCTATCCCGGGATCGCAGCCAAGCCCCATTGCGCCCTAAGAAACGCCGTAAACCATCCTGGCGGGCTTGCGAAGCTGTTTAAAACCACCGTGCTTGCCCGAGCGGCGTCGCGCCGCGGCTCGTCTCATCGTTGATACCACCGCTCCTTCAAGCGAAACAGCGCGGAGATGTCTTCCTGCCCCCATCCTTCCCTCATCAGGCTCCCGTAGTCCGCAAGGGTATTTTGTACAACGGACGGCGCCGCAAAGCCGTTGGCCTCCGCCATCGCCTTACAGATGTTGAGATCCTTATGGTGCAACGCCACCTGAAAACCCGGCTCGAATTGCCCTCTTAGCATCGTCAATCCGCGATGCTCTAAAAACCAATTCCCAGCGGCGCCGCCACGTACCACATCCACCACCTTGTCCATCGGAAGTCCCAGGGCACGCCCAAAGGCGAGGGCCTCGGTCACCGCCTGGTTGATGCCTGCTGCCATTATCTGATTCACCGCTTTCGTAGCTTGTCCACTGCCGATGGGGCCCATGTGTACCATGCGGCTCGCAATGGCCGACAGGGGCGCTCGCGCTTGCTCCACGACCGCCGCCTCGCCGCCGATCATCATCACCAGCGTGCCTCTGCGCGCCCCCTCTACACCCCCGGAGACCGGCGCGTCCAGAAAATGGGCTCCCTGCGCCGCAATGATCTTAGCCATGGTCTGCGCAGTTTGGCTGGCGGTCGTGGACGTATCGATTACCACTGTACCCGACCGCAGTCCCGGCAACAGAGCTTGCACCACGTCGCCGAGATCGGCATCTCGGGAGACCGAGGTAATGATGAGCTCACAGCGCGCCGCCAGCTCCGCCGGGCTCTGCGCGACCTGTACGTCTGTGCTGGCCTTGAGGCTCTGTGAACGAGCCGGGGTACGATTCCAAACCGCGCTCAGAAAACCGGCGCGATGCAGGTTCAAGGCAATCGGTGTCCCCATCGCGCCAAGCCCGATAACTCCACAGTTCATCATCGGTCAGCTGCTCCAAAAAAGGTCGCCGGCCCCGGCCCAGCACGGCTGCCCATCGCAGATAAAGAAATGCCGGGAAGGTATCCTGAACAGCAACGCCGGCCCCAGAGTAGTGAACCGAAGGCGCGGGTCGCACAGACCAGAGTGTACCTGGGAGTACAGGACCATTGCGAGCCGCGCCTCGGGCAGCACAAAAGTACCCGACAAGAAAACCAGAGCAGACGACCGATATCCAAGGCATGGTGGCCCAGAGCGGGTTGCCGCTCACCCACGGCGCGCGTATATTGCCGCGACCAGTAGCAACATCCCTATTCGCTGTCCCCGCAGATTCTATCGCCCTTTTTAATTGCCATTAATAACAACGCTTATGCGCCATCCCGAAATGTTTGATGTCATCGTGGTCGGAGGCGGTCACGCCGGGACTGAAGCCGCCCTCGCTTCGGCGCGCAGCGGCGCTCGGACCCTGCTGCTCACGCACAATTTAGAGACGATTGGGCAGATGAGCTGCAACCCTGCCATCGGTGGCATCGGCAAAAGTCATCTGGTGAAGGAGATCGATGCCTTGGGTGGACTGATGGCCCAAGCGGCCGACCGCAGTGGCATCCAATTTCGTGTTTTGAATTCGCGCAAGGGCCCGGCCGTGCGCGCCACACGATCCCAGATCGATCGTGCCCTGTATAAGCAAACGGTGCAACAAGCGCTGTATCGGCAACAGCATCTGCAGCTCTTTCAACAGGCGGTCGACGATCTACTGCTCGAAGAAAACAGGGTTGCCGGGGTTCGTACCCAGATGGGGCTTGAGTTTCGTGCGCGGTGCGTCGTGTTGACAGTGGGAACTTTCCTTGGCGGGTTCATTCATGTGGGTCTTGCTCATTATCCGGGCGGCCGGGCGGGGGAAGCCCCGGCAAATGCCCTGGCGCAACGTTTGCGCGACTTAGCGCTGCGCGTGGATCGGCTCAAGACCGGCACTCCGCCGCGCATCGACGGCCGAACCATCGACTTCTCTCACCTCGAGGTGCAGCACGGCGATGTGCCGGTACCGGTTATCTCCTATCTCGGCCAGCCTGCGGATCACCCGCGTCAAGTGCCCTGTCATATCACGCAAACCAACCAGCGGACCCACGACATCATTTTCTCTGCACTGGATCGCTCGCCCCTCTATACCGGTCTCATTCAGGGTACGGGCCCGCGCTATTGTCCCTCGATAGAAGACAAGATAGTTCGTTTCGCCGACAAGACTTCGCATCAAATTTTCATTGAACCAGAAGGGCTTACGAGTGCCGAGGTTTATCCGAACGGCATCTCGACGAGTCTACCCTTCGATGTGCAAATTGCGCTGGTGCGATCGATTGCCGGCTTTGAGCGGGCCGAGCTGACCCGTCCAGGCTACGCCATCGAATATGATTTCTTCGACCCGCGGGACCTGAAGCCCTCCATGGAAACGAAGGGGCTGGACGGTTTGTTCTTTGCCGGCCAAATCAACGGCACAACCGGCTATGAAGAGGCGGCCGCCCAAGGTTTGATTGCTGGGCTCAACGCGGCGCGCCAGGCGCACGGGGCGCCGCCGTGGTGGCCGCGCCGCGATGAGGCGTACATCGGCGTGCTGATCGATGATCTCATCACCCGCGGAACCAACGAGCCCTACCGTATGTTCACCAGCCGCGCTGAGCATCGTCTGTTGCTGCGTGAGGATAACGCGGATCTACGGCTGACGCCCCAGGGCCGGACGATGGGACTGGTGGATGACGTGCGCTGGGGCGCCTTCAACAAAAAGCGCGAGGCTATCGAACGCGAGCAAGCGCGATTAGAATCCACCTGGGTGCAGCCAGGCGGGCCATGCGAGGTGCCGGTTACCCGCTTGCTCGGTCAGCCGCTCAAGCGAGAGTATGCGCTCATTGAGCTGCTTCGCCGCCCGGAGGTGACCTACACATGCCTCATGTCCTTACCCGGTGCGGGCCCGGGTATAACCGATCCCCAGGTTGCCGAGCAGTTGGAAATCACCGCCAAATACCACGGGTATATCCAACGTCAGCAGACGGAAATCGCACGGCGGGCGGTCCATGAAACGACTTCGTTGCCGCCGGATCTGGACTATGCCAGTATTCGGGGCTTATCCACCGAGGTACGCCAGAAGCTCATGCAGCATCGGCCGGTAACCCTGGGACAGGCGTCTCGAATACCCGGCATAACCCCGGTGGCGATTTCGCTCCTGCTTATTCATGTCAAACGTCGTTCCTTAAGCACAGAGCGGACAACAGCACCAGGAAGTGCCCAACGAGGCGCATGAAGCGCACGCATGAGCCCACAGCTGAGGAAACCCTTAGCGCCGGTCTGGCCGAGCTCGGCGTTTTCCTTAGTGATGCTAAGGTGCGCGCGCTTCTCTACTATCTCACGCTGCTCGAGACTTGGAACCGGGCCTATAATCTCACCGCCGTGCGAGAGCCCGTAGACATGGTTCGCCGTCACCTTCTGGATTCGCTAACGGCACTGCCCTATGTGCGGGGATCCCATATCCTTGATCTCGGAACCGGTGCGGGATTTCCGGGAATGGTCATCGCCCTGAGCTGTCCTGACCGGCGGTGCGTGCTGTTGGACAAGAACGCAAAGAAAACGCGGTTTTGCCTGCAGGTCATCGCCGAACTTGGAATCAACAACGTCGAAGTCGTGCGCACCCGCGCCGAGGAATATCAACCGCGTTCGTTGTTTTCCACGGTAGTCGCGCGCGCCTTCGGCCCGCTATCCGAATTGCTCTCACTGACGCGCCATTGGCTGCTCCCTGGCGGATGTCTCATCGCCATGAAAGGTACGAATCCGCAGCGGGAGATCGATCTTCTCCCGGCCCCGTATCCACGGCCTCAGGTAATTCCACTGCATGTGCCCGGGCTTGACCTACCCAGGCACCTCATCATCTTGGAGGCTGGAGCGGTATTGCCAGCGGATCCGGCATAGCCCTTGCTCGTGAGAAACGCACCGATACGCGCAACTCCATGTCGTGCATACGTTCAGAAACGCCGGCATTGAGGCTACAATCGCTTCAATCCGATGACGGATGGGCAAATTCCCCAAGAAAATCGACAGCTGGGATACAAGATGGCTAAGGTAATCGCGGTTGCTAACCAAAAAGGTGGGGTGGGCAAGACCACGACCAGTATCAATTTAGGCGCGTCACTCGCGGCTGTACAACGGCGGGTGCTGCTTATCGATCTCGATCCGCAGGGCAATGCAACCATGGGTAGCGGAGTGGACAAGCATGCGCTGACCACCTCCAGCTATGACGTGTTGATGGGCGAATGCGCGCTGGCTGAAGCGGTCATGCCTGTGGAGCACAGCAAATACATCCTGCTGCCCAGCAACGGCGATCTCACTGGCGCCGAAGTGGCCCTGCTCGAGGAGCTCGGACGGGAGCTGCGCTTAAGGCAGGCGCTTGCGGTGGCGCTTGACGCATATGATTACGTGCTCATTGATTGCCCGCCATCGCTATCGATGCTGACCGTGAACGCCCTGGTGGCTGCCGATGCCGTCATTATTCCCATGCAATGTGAGTATTATGCCTTGGAAGGCCTCTCGGCCCTTCTGAACACCATCGAGAAGATTCATAAGATTTTGAACTCCCGACTCAAAGTGGCCGGACTACTGCGAACCATGTTTGATGCGCGCAATAACCTTTCAAGCCAAGTATCCCAGCAACTGGTCGAACACTTTGGCGATAAGGTTTACAGCACGGTGATTCCCCGAAATGTGCGCCTTGCAGAAGCGCCAAGCCATGGCTTGCCGGCGCTTCATTATGACCGAAACTCAAGCGGCGCCATCGCGTACCTTTCCCTGGCGAGGGAAATTCTGCGCCGCGATGGCGTCCATCTACAAGCGGCGGGATAGCGACCACCGACAGGATTGCACGGAGGATATGAAGCGCATGGCAAAGCGACAAAATTTAGGGCGGGGATTGGACGCTCTCTTAGGTGAACCTTTTGCAGAAAGTCTCCTTGCCGATGCTCAATCCGGGGAGCTACGCAATCTACCCTTGGAAATGATTCAACGGGGACGCTTCCAGCCACGCACTCAGATTGATCCCGAGCGACTGACGGAGCTTGCCGACTCCATTCGCGCGCAAGGGGTGGTGCAGCCGATCGTGGTGCGGCCAAGGGCCGACGACAGGCAATACGAGATCATCGCCGGCGAGCGCCGCTGGCGTGCCGCGCAGATGGCCGGTCTTACCGAAATCCCTGCGCTGGTGCGCAATTGCCCAGACGAAGCCGTGGTGGCGATTGCGCTTATCGAGAATGTGCAGCGGGAAAACCTGAATCCCATTGAAGAGGCGTTCGCGCTGAAACGCCTCACCGACGAATTTGGCATGACCCATGACGCAGCGGCGAAGGCCGTGGGACGATCCCGAACCGCCGTGACCAACCTGCTGCGGCTGCTCGAGCTCACCGAACAGGTGAAGTCACTTGTGCAGCAAGGCGGGCTAGAGATGGGCCATGCGCGAGCACTACTGGGACTACCGGACCCACTGCAGTATGAGGCGGCGCGTCAAGTGGTAGCCAAGGGACTCTCGGCCCGCGAGACGGAGCGGTTGGTGCGCCGGCTGAAGAGCGGACCTGCTGCGACCAAAGCGACAGACGCACGCCCGGATGCCGACGTGCGCAGACTTGAGACCACCCTCTCCGAACGCCTCGGCGCGGAGGTGCACATTCAACAAACTGGCCGTGGACAGGGCCAGTTGGTCATACGTTATCACAGCCTCGAGGAGCTCGACGGGATCCTGGCTCGCATCCAATAGCACTTGCAATTTGCTTTTTTGCAACGCAACATTGATCCGAAGGGGG
>JAGTVB010000243.1 GCA_018224385.1 Gammaproteobacteria bacterium | reverse complement strand
GACCTTGAGCATCCTTGAGCGTTTTGTTGTGCCATTCAATGAGTCGCTCTTGACCCGTGCGAGTGAGGATGGGATTCACATAGCGTGGGGCCGGGAGGTCGCTGATAGCCTCTCGAAAGACCGCCTGAATTCGCGGGCGCTCGCGTTCAGGCAGGAAGGTGGTCAACCAATCTTTGCCCTGGACCTCTTCGAGCCGGTAGCCGGTCAACTCGGCCATGAACGGGTTGAAACGCAAGATGCGCCCTTCGGTGTCGAGCACTAGGATGATGACCGGGGCGGTCTCGATGAGGCTCTCGGCAAAGTCCCGTTCCCGACGCAACGCCTCGCGCGCCGCGAGCCGTTCGGTCATGTCCGAGAAGGTGACCACCGCCCCCACCACTTCGCCGTCTTGCCGCATGGGATGGGATTGGTACTCCACCGGAAAGGCACTGCCGTCGGCGCGCCAGAGGAGATCCCCCTCGACCCGCGTGCGCTTCCCGGAGCGACAGGTCTCATACGTGGGACAGGCCTCCACAGGATAGGGACTGCCATCGGCGCGGGTGTGGTGGGTGAGCGTATGCATGCGCTTGCCAAGCAGCACGGTTTCGTTGTCATAGCCGAGCAGGGTAGCGCAGGCCCGGTTGGCAAACATGCACCGGCCATCTTTGTCGATGCCGAAAATGCCTTCGCCGGTGGAGGCGAGAATGAGCCGCAGCTGTTGCTCATGGGAACGCAAGGCGTCTTCGGAACGTTTGCGCTCAGTGATGTCAGTGACCATCCCTAAAGCGCCGACGTAGGCACCCCGCTCATCATGCATCGGCGCGGTGCTCACCATCGTCCACAAACTGGCACCGGTCTTGGTCCGATACCGAAAGTCATATTTTTCCTTGATGCCTCGGCGATGCCGATCGAGAAGCGCCTCAGCCTCCGTGCGTGCTTCTTCATCCATGAACTCAAATAGGTGGCGCCCCCGCATCTCGTCGATGGTATAGCCCAGCATTTCGGCCATCAGACCATTGACCTCCACCGTTCTGGCCTCAGCGTCGATGAGCCAGATTCCCTCTTGCGCTATCTCAAAGATCTCCCGATAGCGGCGCTCGCTGCGTCGCAATGCCTCGGCAGCCGCGAGGGTGTCGGTGATATCCCAGGCAATGCCACCCAGCAGGGCGGGTCTTTCTTCTGGCTGTGGAATGACGAACTTGTGGGTTTGGAAGGTGCGCTCCCGGCCCGTGCGGTCCTTCAGCGTCTCCACAAGCTCAAGCTCCCTCTCGGCCAACGCCTTGCGATCGTCACGAACGAGTCGTTCGGAGGTCTCGACGGGGGAATGCTTACAAATTACCCTGCCTTCCCATTCCTCGGCACCAAAGTGTGTTTTCAGATACTGGTTGACATACAACACCCGGCTCTGGGCATCCTTTATAAAAACCGCCGCCGGCAGGTGGTCCATAAACAGGGCAAAGCGGGATTGGTTCTCCTGCAGGGCCTGTTCTGCCGCCTTGCGCTCACTGATGTCGCGGATGGTGGCGACCGCATGCCACGTATCTCCTAACCGCAAGGCTGCCAGGGAAAGCTCGATGGGGATTTCGTGGCCCGCCTTGGTGAGCGCGTCGTGCTCAATCGTATGCCCGACCATCGGACCCTCGCCCGTTTGCCGGAACCGCTCGACGCCCGCGTCATGGCGCGCGCGGTAGCGCGCCGGGAAGATGAGCTCGGCCAACATTCGCCCCACGGCTTCCTCGGCACGATAACCAAAGATGCGCTCCGCCGACCGGTTCCAGAACGTCACTTGGCCATTCGGCGCCATCACGATAACGGCATCTTGAGCCGCGCCGGCGATACCCCGAAACCGCGCCTCGCTTTCCGCCAGCCGGCGCAGCATGGGATTCGTGAGGTGCAGGAACGCCAACGTGCCAAGCCCAATGAAGAGCACCGCCACGGCCCCGGCGATGCCTCCAGCCCGCACGAAGGGGGCGCGAACCTCGGTTAAGTCGATTTTGGTCACGACCCCAAGACCGAGCGCGGCGACCGGCGCATAGGCCGCCAACACTTCCACCCCCCGGAAGTCAAGGCCAATGACGGTGCCCGATTGCCCGCGAAGCGCCCGGCGCGCCGGTTCGGCGAGGCGCGAGGCGAACGGCACCTTGGCCGGTTTCCCGTGCTCTTCGTGGGTATGCTTCAAGAGAAAAACAATGTCACCACCCTGGCGCTGGGTGAGCGTGATATCGGCGCCCGCCGCGAAGCGCTCGTAGCGCGTGTGGGCAGCTTGAACCAGGGCCAGAAGCTCTTTATCAGCCCCGCTTGGTGCCTCGACTTGGTGCCTGGTCTGCCGAGCGGCACTGGCTTCCAGGAAGCTGTTCGTTGTTCGAACGTTTTCCAACAAGCGTTCGGATTGCGCCTCGAAGGCCGCGCGGTAAAGAACGGTGAGCGTCGCCGCACCCACACCGAGGGCGACCACCACCATGACGCCGATGAGCAGCCAAATCGGGGGGATATCGGTGACAATTGTCCGCGACCCTCGAGTTCCCCGGCCCTGTTCATCAATCATGGCGGAACCTCCTCCCTCGGATGAGCCCGCAGCCGGTGACAAGGAGCGCCTATTCATTGACGTGAATGGGGCAAGTTGGAGTCCGCCTAGGCACGCTAGGCCCCACGGCATGTAAACTCGCTTGCGCTCCGACTGGCGAACCTATTCTGCACCGGCGTTTTAAGTTCGACTAAAGCCTACGGCAAAGCTTCGCCTCCAAGCAATCATCCAGGCGACGTTAGGATGCGTAAACGGCGTTAGCAGCGCACTTTGGTAAGTACCCCGGCCTTGTCGGTAAGCTGGCGCTCATCCTACATGTGGCGGACGGCCCGGGCGGGAAGGAGGTCTCGGAACGGACTATCCTGAAAGCGCTCGCCTGGATCGAATACCTAATCCCACGCGCCAGGCGCGTCTATCATGCGGTAGAGCATCCCGCAACCGGAGCAGCTGAATTACTGCTCGCTAGGCTGCGACGGGGCGATTTACCTAAGCAATTTAAGGCCTGGGAGATTTCCAGGAAATGCTGGCATGGCTTGGCCGATCGGCAGGCCGTAAAAAAAGCCTGTCGGTTACTTTTTGAATACGGCTGGCTAATTGAGATCAGTGCGGGCGGGTCAAATAGCGGGCGTCCGCCCGATCCTGTCTATCAGGTCTCGCCAGCGGCAAGGGCAACTCCATGAGCGCGCCGGTCTATCTGGAACGCTTTCGGCAGCGGAATGAATTTAAAACGCACTATGGGGGAACTGCACAAACTGCAAAAACCGCGTTGCATTGTTTTAAAACACCCGCACTGTGCGAAACCACAATCGGTAGGTGTTACCGCACTCAGATGGACACCCCCTTCTCTCTGAATGGCATTGCGCCGTTTCACCGCGGAACGAAACCGTCACATCATCGCCGGGTCTCGCTCTTAGGATCTGCGCAAAAAGAACTTGGTTATTTTGGTGATTCTTGAAGACTTTTACGTGCGCGAACTCCGCATTTAGGTAACCAATTTATTGTTGCCCGCTTCCTTAGCGCGCAAAGCCTGGAGCAGACAGTGCCGCGGGGCCCGAAGGCATAATCTAGACCGCTGGCGTCTCGGATGATCACAATCCCGCCGTTGGTGATTTCCTTTATGGTGCCGATGAGGCGCTCGTCGGGTCCGCCGATCAATCGTCGCATCGCTAATCGTATCCGCGTACCGTACCGTGCGCTGAATCAAAACCTCAAAATGAGGGTTTGGTTGGCCGATGCCAAACCGGTCTCGCGTGTCCGATTCGAATAGTACCGCTAAAAAGGAACCCCAAGCACTCTACCGTGGAGTGAGTTCGTCGGTAACCTCTTGTATTTCTTGGTGCCGGTGAGGGGATTCGAACCTCTGACCTACTGATTACGAATCAGTTGCTCTACCGACTGAGCTACACCGGCAATAGTGATGTCGAAAGGTAAAGTATAACGAACATAGGAGCTGGAAACTATGCTGCCAATCTTCGACTCGCTGGCTGCCACTAACCGACAGAAAAAGTCGATCGCGGGTGGCGTAATGCAAGCCCGAGCCAAAGAACCTCACCAGCGGCCTTGGTAATCTTCGCCAGCCGCCCTCTTTGACAACAAGGAACCTTCGCCCTCAAAGTCAAGCAGAACCAGG
>JAGTVB010000242.1 GCA_018224385.1 Gammaproteobacteria bacterium | reverse complement strand
GAGCCTCGGGAAAGAAGACATCAGGCAGGGGTTCCGTTCGGTGGTCATCGGTTTCATCGTGGTGCTTGTTTTGATGGCGGTTTACTACCGGGTGTTTGGGCTGGTGGCGGATTTGGCGCTCGCCTTTAACCTGGTGCTGTTGGTGGCCATCCTGTCTTTGCTGCAGGCCACCCTAACGCTGCCGGGTATCGCCGGCATCGTGCTGACGGTGGGTATGGCAGTTGATGCCAATGTACTGATCTTTGAGCGTATCCGCGAAGAGCTGCGCAATGGGAATTCGCCACAAGCGAGCATCCACGCGGGCTACGAAAAAGCCTTTTCCACCATTGCGGATGCCAACATCACCACCTTGATTGCCGCGGTGGTGTTGTTCGGCTTTGGCACCGGTCCCATTAAGGGATTTGCGGTCACCCTGTCCATCGGCATCCTGACCTCGATGTTTACCGCCATCATGGGCACGCGGGCGGTCATCAACCTCATCTACGGCGGGCGCCGGGTGGCGGGGCTTTCCATCTAGATGCGCCGATGGCCAGGCGGCTGCGGGCGACAACGGGCTGAAATGAAGGCGCTTTCGCATGGAGTTTTTTAAGAAAACAACGCATATCGATTTCATGGCGCGCCGCACGGTCGCGGCGGTGCTGTCCGCTCTGCTGATGCTGGTTGCGCTGGGGTCCTTTGCCGTGCGCGGGCTTAATTTCGGTATCGACTTCACCGGCGGGACGCTGATCGAAATCGGCTATCCTCAGCCCACGGAGCTCGGCGAAGTGCGTGCAACGCTTGCCGATGCCGGCTATCAAGATGCCGTCGTCCAGCACTATGGAACCGCTCACGACATTTTGGTGCGGGTTGCCCCTAGGGAAGGGGTGAGCAAGGCTGAACTTAGCGGTCGCATCTTCGAGGCGCTGCAGACGGCCAGCGGTCAGACGCTTGATCTGCGCCGCGTAGAGTTCGTCGGCCCGCAGGTTGGCGAGGAGCTGCGCGAAGATGGCGGGCTCGCCCTGCTCATCGCGCTCGGTGGGATCCTTGTGTATGTGGCGTTGCGCTTTGAATACCGCTTCGCCCTTGGCGCCGTGGCCGCGCTGGTGCATGACAGCATCCTGACGCTCGGTTTCTTTTCCCTGTTCGGGCTCGGGTTCGATTTGACCGTGCTCGCCGCTCTTCTTGCGGTAATCGGGTATTCCCTTAACGACACCATCGTTGTTTTCGACCGCATTCGAGAAAATTTCCGTAAGATGCGCAAGGGAACTGCGACCGCGATCATCAATACTTCGGTCAACCAGACGCTATCCCGGACCCTGATGACCTCAGGCACCACTCTGCTGGTGTTGGTGGCGCTGTTCGTTTTCGGGGGGGAGCTGATCCATGGCTTTGCCACCGCCCTGATTATCGGGATCGTGGTCGGTACCTATTCCTCCATTTACATCGCAAGCCCGATCACGCTTGCCCTCGGGGTGAGCAAGGGTGATTTCATGCTGGCACGCAAGGAAGGTTCGCAGGTCGATGCAAGGCCGTAGAAGCTCTCCCGGCAGCAGGTGCCACGCCGCAATAGTACATGAAGCGGCGTGACTACGAGCGACCCGGGCACGGCTCCTGCGCCCACAGTACCCTTTCGAGGCACCATCGATGTTGCTGCACGTGGCTGGGATCACGATGCTTGGGGTGGGGATTTCTTTCCGCCGGACCTGCCCCGGGAGTGGCGGCTGACCTTCTATGCCAATCAGTTCCGCAGCGTGCTCGTGCCCGGCCGGATTTTGTTGCGTGCCGAGGCCTCGGACTTGGCGCAGTGGCGTACGGATACTCACGAGGAGTTTCGTTTCTTCTTGGAGATGAGTGGGCGGCTGGTGGAGCGCTTTCGGTCGGGGGGCGTGGCGGCGCTGCTGCGGTGGCTGGAACCGCTTCTGGATCGCACCGCCGGTCTGTTACTGCTCGGCTTTTCCCGGCGCCGCGAGCCAACTTTGACGCACTGGATCGAGGTGCTGGGTGAATGCTTCGCCCTGCACACGCTGACGGGCGGGGAAGGTGTGATGTCGCCGGGGGCATCCGCTGTCCCGGCTTTGGGAAATCGTTACCGGTGTTGGTATCCGGGGCTGGGAGCGACGGGGCTAGGTCATGCGGGCCGCCTTGGGCTGGTTCTGCATCCTCCAGTGGATTTGCCGGGACTGCGCCGCCAGATCGAGGCGTTCATGGCTTATGCGAGGCCGGCGGAGCGTGCCACGCTGTGCTTTGCGGGTGCTCCGCCTTCGGTCCAGGCCATGCAGCAAGCGCGGATTCTGGTTGAGCTACTGGGCGGTTGACGTTCCTCGGGGCGCTTGGGGCAACGGCAGATTGATGACTGAGCGGTTGTGACGAAACCGGAGCGAGCAACCATGGCAGGCAATACACGCAGTGGGGATGATTCAGGACCCCTGGTCTCGATCGAGGGTGTGCACTTTGCCCGCGGCGGCAAGATGATCTTTGCCGGCATCGATATCGAAATCGCCCGCGGCCAGATCACCGCGATTATGGGGCCAAGCGGCACCGGCAAGACGACCCTGCTGCAGCTCATCGCCGGCCAGCTGAGGCCGGACCAAGGCGCCATACACGTGGACGGCCTGGAGGTGCATCGCCTTTCTCGAGGGCGGCTGTTTGATCTGCGAAAACGCATCGGGGTGCTGTTTCAAAGCGGCGCGCTGTTTACCGACCTCACGGTCTTCGACAACGTTGCCTTTCCGCTGCGCGAGCACACCCGGCTGCCGGAGCGGTTTATCCGCGATCTGGTTCTGATGAAGTTGGAAGCGGTCGGCTTGCGGGGTGCGCGAGATCTCATGCCCCAGCAGCTGTCCGGTGGCATGAAGCGACGGGTCGCCCTGGCCCGCGCCATCGCCCTGGATCCGATGATGATCCTGTACGATGAACCCTTCACCGGACAGGATCCGATCACCATGGGGGTTTTGGTGCAGCTCATCCGTCGTCTCAACGACGCGCTGGGGTTGACCAGCGTCGTGGTATCCCACGATGTGCAGGAAACCTTGGCCATCGCCGACCAAGCTTATGTGCTCTCGGGCGGAAAAGTGGTCGGACACGGGACGCCGGAAAGCTTGGGTGCCAGCGATTCAGCGTGGGTCACTCAGTTTCTGCGCGGCCTGCCTGACGGGCCGGTGCCTTTCAATTATCCCGCTGCGGATTATTTGGACGAGCTGATGATGGCGCCGACGAAGTGATCGAGATACTGCAACGGCTCGGTCAGGCCGCTTTGCGCTTCTTCGCGCGCCTTGGTCGGGGCCATCTCTTTTTAGGCTACGTGCTGCTCGGTTTGCCCAGCCTCATCCCGCGCTTTTCCCTGGTGGTCGTGCAGATGTGGTCGGTCGGCGTGCGTTCCTTGCTGATCATTGTCGTGTCGGGAACGTTCGTGGGTATGGTGCTTGGTCTGCAAGGATATAATACTCTGGTACGTTTTGGCGCGGAGGAATCCCTGGGTGTCGTGGTGGCGCTCGCGTTGTTGCGGGAGCTGGGTCCGGTCATCTCGGCGCTGCTGTTTGCTGGACGGGCCGGCTCAGCCCTGACGGCGGAGATCGGGCTCATGAAGGCCACCGAGCAACTCGACGGCATGGAGATGATGGCCGTCGATCCCCTCAAGCGCGTGGTGGCGCCTCGATTTCTGGCTGGCGTCTTCTCGACGCCCCTCCTGGCGGCGCTGTTCAGCGCCGTGGGTGTGCTCGGTGGGTTTTTCGTCGGCGTGGGTCTGCTGGGGGTGGACGAGGGTGCGTTTTGGTCGCAGATGCAGGCCACGGTCGATCTCTACGAGGACATTGTCAACGGCGTGCTAAAAAGCCTTGTGTTTGGCGTGGTGGTGAGCTGGATTGCCGTGTTCGAAGGGTTTGATGCGGCGCCGACCTCGGAAGGAGTGGGGAGCGCCACGACGCGCACCGTCGTGCATTCTTCCCTGGCGGTATTGGGATTAGATTTCATTCTGACGGCACTGATGTTTCATGAGTAACCTGCGCCGCCGAGGGTGCCCCTGCCTCGAAGCGGCGCGCCCGTTGTGGCGGTTACCGACGGGCACGGCTCAGGCGGGGGTGCTGCGGCGCCACGCGCCCTCGTTAAATGATCGATAGATGACGCGCACGCGAGGATGACTATGCAGACCAGAACCCTTGAAATCAGCGTCGGCGTGTTCGTCGCGCTCGGCCTGGCGGCACTGCTCGTGCTCGGCATGAAAGTCAGTAACCTAAGCCGGTTAACGGAAGGCGATGGCTATCGCATCACGGCCCGTTTTGCCAATATTGGCGGACTCAAGGTACGCGCCCCGGTGACCATGGCTGGCGTGCGCATCGGCCGCGTCACCGACATCCGTTTCGACAACGATGCCTATGAGGCGCTGGTGGAGCTGACGATCCAGAATACCTATGACCGGCTGCCGGAAGACACTTCGGCGAGTATCTACACGGCGGGCTTACTCGGCGAACAATATGTGGGTCTGGAGCCCGGTGCCGAGGAGCAGTTTCTCACGCAAGGCGACGAGATTCGGCTGACGCAGTCCGCGCTCGTGCTGGAGCGGTTGGTGGGACAATTTCTGTTCAATAAAGCCGGCGAGGCGTCCGGTGGAGATCCTTGACGACCCACTACCCACGGCGTCTATTTTGAAACCGCTTCTCAGGGGAGCCGTCAAGAATGGGTGTGAGCACTGGGCAGATTCGCCAAATGGAGCCGGATCGGTATGCCCTCGTTGGGCCCTTGACCTTCGAATCCGTGCCTTTACTCTGGCAGGAAGGGTTGCAGCTGGTGTCGCGCCAGCCGTGCGTCACCCTCGACCTTAGCGGTATTACCCGCACCGACAGCGCGGGGCTGGCGCTCATGATCGAGTGGATGCGGGCCGCCAAGCAGCAAAACGGCCGTCTTAATTTTCGTAACGTCCCGGTGCAACTGCGCGCTATCGCCAGCGCCACCGGCGTGGAGCATCTGTTCGCCGACGACAGTGACCGCTAGCCGCTGGGTCGCGCGGCGCTGTTGTCCGCTGCGGGTGTTCGGGTTGGAATCTAGGATCAGGTGGAGGCAGGTATGCAGCCGGACGATCTCAAACAGGTTATCGAATCAGCGCTACCGACCGAGCATGTGGCGGTAACCGGTGACGGGCGTCATTTTGAGGCGATCGTGGTAAGCCCCGCTTTTTCCGGGAAAGCGATGTTGACCCAGCACCGTATGGTCTACGATGCCCTAGGCGATCGCTTTCAAACGCAAGCCGTGCATGCGCTCACGCTCAAGACCTATACGCCTGAGGAATGGCTTGAGCGCAACACCTCGGTTTGACGAAAACTGTTCGCCGATTCGGCAAGGAAAGCCTTGGACAAGCTCATCATCACCGGCGGTCAGCCGCTGCGGGGGGAGGTGCGGATATCGGGTGCCAAAAACGCGGCCCTGCCGATTCTTGCCGCCACGCTGCTCGCCGATGGGCCGGTAACCATCAGCAATATTCCTCATCTTCGGGATGTGACCACCACCATGGAGCTACTGGGACGCATGGGGGTTGAGCTGGTCGTCGACGAGCGCATGCGAATCAAGGTAAATAGTGCCTCGATCCGCAAGTTCTTCGCGCCCTACGAGCTGGTGAAGACGATGCGCGCTTCCATTCTGGTGCTCGGTCCCCTGTTGGCCCGCTATGGGAGGGCGGTGGTCTCGCTGCCCGGGGGCTGCGCCATTGGGTCTCGACCCGTGGACCTGCATATTCAGGGGCTGGCGAAGATGGGCGCAGACATCCGCGTCGAAGGCGGTTATATCCATGCCCGGGCGAAGCGGCTCAGGGGGGCCCGACTGTTCCTGGACACCGTCACCGTGACCGGTACTGAGAATCTGATGATGGCGGCCACGCTGGCCGATGGGACCACGGTGATCGAGAATGCGGCCCGCGAGCCGGAGGTGGTGGATCTCGCCCAATGTCTCGTTGCGATGGGTGCGCGGCTGACGGGGGCGGGCACCGATGTCATCGAGATCGAGGGCGTCGCGAGCTTGTCGGGGGCGCAGTATGAGGTGCTTCCCGATCGTATCGAGTCGGCGACCTATTTGGTTGCAGCGGCCATCACCGGCGGCTGTGTGCGGGTCAAATGCACCCGCCCTTCGTTGCTGGAGGCGGTGCTCGAGAAGCTTATCGAAGCCGGCGCGGTGCTGGATATCGGTGACGATTGGATCGAGCTCGACATGCGCGGCCAGCGGCCCCATGCGGTCGCCGTATGCACCTCGCCCTTCCCGGCGTTTCCCACCGATATGCAGGCACAATTCACCGCCCTTAATGCAACCGCCGAGGGTGTCGGGATCATCACGGAGACGGTCTTCGAAAACCGCTTCATGCACGTGGATGAGCTACGCCGCATGGGGGCGGACATCACCGTGAAAGGCAATACCGCCATCATCAACGGCATCGAAAAGCTCACCGCAGCCCCGGTGATGGCCACCGACCTGCGGGCCTCGGCAAGCCTGGTGCTGGCGGGGCTGGTGGCGGAAGGTGATACGGTGGTGGATCGGATATACCATATCGATCGAGGCTACCAGTGCATCGAAGAGAAATTACGTCAGCTGGGGGCCCGTATTCAGCGGATCCCCGGTTGATCCACGGCCGCGGCGGTGATGAGAGGAGAAATCCTACCCATGAGTGATCGGCTGACTGTTGCGGTGTCCAAAGGGCGCATTCTAAAGGAGGCGCTGCCGTTGCTCAAAGCGGCGGGCATTGAGCCGGCCGAGGATCCCGAAGTGAGTCGCAAGCTGGTTCTGGGGACCACCCGCGCGGATGTTGATCTCATCATCATTCGCGCCCAGGATGTTCCGACCTTCGTCGAGTACGGCGCGGCGGACTTGGGGATAACGGGCAAGGACGTGCTCATGGAGCATGGCGGTGAGGGGCTGTACGAGCCGCTCGACCTGCGAATTGCGCGCTGCCGGCTGATGGTTGCGGCCAAGGTGGGAGATGACCGCATCTTGCGCCGGCCGCGTGTCGCCACCAAGTACGTCGCGACCAGCCGGCATTATTTTGCCAGGCAGGGTGTTCAGGCCGAGATGATCAAGCTTTATGGTTCGATGGAGCTTGCCCCACTTGTCGGTTTGGCCGATCGCATCGTCGATCTGGTGGACACGGGAAGCACGCTGCGCGCCAACGGGCTAGCGCCCTTAGAAACCATTGCCCAGATCAGCTCGAGGTTGGTGGTCAATAAGGCTTCCATGAAGATGAAGCACGCAGGCGTGGTAGCGTTGATCGAGCAATTGGCGAGCGCCGTGGCGGATCGAGGCGAATCGAGTTGCGCAATGGGGGCGGTGAGCGCGCGGTGTTCGTCACCTGACGCGAACGCGCGCTGGCAGCAGGGATCATGAGCGAACGGCTTGTCATCGCGCGGCTTGATAGCGAGCAGCGCGACTTTTGGCCCCGTCTGGAAGCGCTCGTGGCCTGGGAAAGCAGTGTCGATGAGGCGGTGGAGCACGCGGTCCGGGAGATCATCGCTGAGGTCCGCCGGCATGGGGATGAAGCGGTCCTGGAGTACACCAACCGCTTTGATGGCCGCTGTGCTGAACAGTTCGCCGAGCTGCTGGTGCCTCGCGCGCAGTTGAGCGCCGCCTACCGTTCTCTACACGCTCCGCAGCGACAGGCATTAGAGCAGGCGGCAGCGCGCATCCGCCGCTACCATGAGCGACAGCTGGAATCGTCTTGGCACTCTATAGAGGCGGATGGCACGCTGCTGGGCCAGCAGGTGACAGCGCTCGATCGCGTCGGTTTGTATGTTCCGGGGGGTAAAGCGGCTTATCCCTCATCGGTGCTGATGAACGCCATTCCGGCGCGGGTGGCGGGAGTCCCCGAGCTGCTGATGGTGGTGCCCGCGCCTGGGGGTATCGTTTCTGATCTCGTGCTGGCGGCGGCGCATCTGGTGGAGGTGGACCAGGTCATTACCATCGGTGGCGCTCAGGCGATCGCGGCCCTCGCCTATGGCACGGCGTCGGTGGCTCGGGTGGACAAGATCGTAGGCCCCGGCAACGCCTATGTGGCCGCGGCCAAACGCAGAGTGTTCGGTAAGGTGGGGATCGATATGCTGGCCGGCCCGTCGGAGATCATGGTGGTCTGCGATGGCAAGACACCAGCGGAATGGATTGCCATGGATCTGTTCGCGCAGGCGGAGCATGATGAGCGCGCGCGGGCGCTCTTGTTATCCCCGGACGGCGACTTTCTTGATCGCGTCTATGCGGCGATGGTTCGGTATTTGCCGACCCTGGAGCGCTCAGCCACGATTGCCGCTGCACTCGCCGCTCACGGCGCTCTGGTCCGGGTGCGCGATCTGGGAGAGGCTATCGAGATCGTCAACTTCGTAGCGCCGGAGCACCTTGAGCTTTCGGTAGACGATCCCCGCGCCCTGGCCGATCAGGTGCGCCATGCCGGCGCTATATTTCTCGGGCGCTACACCGCAGAGGTCGTTGGGGATTATTGTGCCGGGCCGAACCATGTTCTGCCCACCAGTGGCACCGCACGGTTCTCGTCGCCGTTGGGCGTCGCGGACTTCCAGAAACACTCCAGTCTCATCGGCTGCTCCGAGACTTCCGCAGGCCAGCTCGGCGCCGTGGCGGGCATTCTCGCCCGGGCCGAGGGGCTCACGGCCCATGCGCGCGCGGCCGAGCTGCGTCTGCCGCCTGCCGAAGCATCGCGCGGTGCGGCCAAACGATGAGTTCCAGAGCCTCGGCGCCATGAGCCAAGCGCCGCCCCGTGCGGGCCTGCACTGGGTCCGCCCCCAGGTCAGGGCGCTGCAGGCCTACGCGGTTACCAATCCTCGCGGACTGATCAAGCTCGATGCCATGGAAAACCCGTACCGTTGGCCCGACGAGCTGATCCAGCCGTGGCTCGAGGGCCTGCGCCAGGTGGCGATCAATCGCTATCCGGATCCACAGGCAACCGAGCTCAAGGGATGGCTGCGCGCGGTCATGAAGGTGCCGGCGGCGTTTGACCTCCTGCTTGGCAACGGCTCCGATGAGCTGATACAGCTCATTCTGCTCGCCGTCGCTGCACCGGGACGAACTGTGTTGGTGCCGGAGCCGAGTTTCGCGATGTACCGTTTGCTCGCCGTGGCACTCGGATTCAACTGTATCGGCGTGCCGCTGCGAGCTGAAGACTTTGCGCTCGATCAGGCCGCCATGGTTACGGCCATTCGCGACCATGAACCTGCCGTTGTATTTCTTGCCTATCCCAATAATCCCACCGGCAACCTATGGGACCCACAACAGCTTTGTGAATTGATCGAGGATGCCCCGGGGCTGGTGGTCATTGACGAAGCCTACGTGGCCTTTGCCAACGCTTCCCTGATGCCCGAGCTGGCCCGGTACGCCAATCTCCTGGTGCTGCGCACCGTATCGAAGCTGGGATTAGCGGGTCTGCGTTTGGGTTTTCTCATCGGCTCTGCGCCTTGGCTGGCCGAGCTGGAGAAGGTGCGTCTTCCATACAACATCAATGTCCTGACCCAAGCCAGCGCGCAGTTCGCGTTGCAGCACTACAGCGTTCTGCAGGGTCAGGTGGAGTGTATTGTGCGCGATCGCCAATACGTGCTCACCCGGCTACGCGCGCTGCCGGGAGTGACGGCCTGGCCGAGCTGCGCCAATTTCATTCTCTTTCGCAGCCTGCGCCGACCGGCAAACGCCGTCTTTGACGGGTTGTGTGAGGCCGGTATCCTGGTCAAGAACCTCGACGGAAGTCACCCATTATTGGCAAATTGTTTGCGCGTCAGCATTGGCCTGCCGGCCGAAAACGCGGCTTTTCTCGAGGCGCTCGCCGCCCTGGTGTAGCCACCTGCCGAAGCGGCTTTGGGTGACTGGCGAGATCGGGCCAGGGGCCTGTTCACGGTGCCAGGGGGGCGGTGGGTCGCTGAGATACCGTCGCCTGCACGTTTTTGGCGCGCCCCCCACGTACCACACGAAGCGCCACTTGATTGCCCGGTGGCACACGGGCAATGGCGTTTATCACCGCGTGGCGGTCGGCTACCGGGTGTTGGTTCACGTGCGTGACCACATCACCAGGCTGCAGGCCGGCAAAGTGCCCAGGGCTGTGGCGCAGCACGCGGGAAACGACGACACCGGTGGTGCTGTCAACCGGAACGGCTGGCGCCGACGAGGGGGGCAGCTCCTGAACCTCGACGCCGAGCCAACCTCTGGCAACATAACCTTGCTCGAGAATCTGCTCCATGACGTGGCGGGCTATGTCTGCCGGAATGGCAAAGCCGATCCCTTGGCCCCCGGCGGGCGAGTAGACGGCGCTATTAATGCCGAGCACTTGGCCATAGGGATCAATGAGGGCGCCCCCGGAATTGCCGGGATTGATGGCCGCGTCGGTCTGAATGAAATCTTCGAAGGTATTGATGCCCAGGCCGCGGCGCCCGATCGCGCTCACGATGCCCTGGGTGACCGTTTGGCCCATGCCAAAAGGATTGCCGATGGCCAGTACCACATCACCCACTTGAGGATAATTGATGGTCTCTAGGGACATGGTGGGCACGTCGGGAAGATCGATCTTCAGTATCGCCAGATCCGTATCCGGATCGGCGCCAACGATCTGCGCTACGGCTTCGCGATGATCCTGTAGCAAAACGCGAATGACCTCGGCGTCTTCGACGACGTGGTGATTGGTAAGCACGTGCCCGTTTTTACTCACGATCACGCCGGAGCCAAGGCTGGGCTTGCGGTGCGCGCCCGGTGACCAGAAGGGGTCTTGATAAAGGCGTTCATATTCGGGCTCACCGGAATACGGTTGGCCCGGTTCGGGGACAATTCTGGACGCGCTGATGTTGACCACGGCGGGCGCGGCGCGCGCGACTGCAGTGGCATAGGACACGGGTCCATGGGCGGATCGGACGCTGTCGCCCGGCGGGACCGCAGCCGGTGGTGCCGCTATGCCGATGGCCGCGATCGATGGGCGCTGCAGCAACTCAGGAGAAATCAGGAACAACACGAATACCGCGGCAAGGCCGCTGGTGATGGCCTGATAGACAAAGTGAAGAGTCCTACGAAGCTGCATGGTGTTGGTATCCTGAGGGTAAATGGTAGCCGAAGAGCGAAACCGTTGCATTGCCATAGTCTTCAAGGCCGCGCAACGATAGGGGTCGTAGCGGCTTCGAGATCGATGCGTCTCATGGATTAGCGGGTATGATGTGAATGCGTCTGGACGCATTGACGAAGTTGGAATATTATAGGTCGCTAATACGCCTTGACAGGTCGATCTGGCCATTGCCGGACCCGCCAGGTCGCCTATGAGGCCGTTTTGAGGGTGTCGGGGCGCCGGCAGAACCAGGCGAGCGGCAATCGCTGAGCGCCATTGTGAACAACAAAGCGAGCGCCAAACTCCAAACCGGAAAGCCCGCAATGACCGGGCGAATGAACCGCAGTGTGAATGAGAATGGCCAGTGGCCTCGCGATGCTGCCAGCACAAGCGTCAGTCTTGAAACGGCTTCTACGCACATCGATTTTGATCGGCACAACCACACACAATTAAAATGACTAAAACAGATAAACAAGCTGTAAACACCGGAAGGCGTCGGTTTCTCACGGCCGCCACCACGGTCGTGGGAGCTGTAGGCGTCGGCTTTTTTGCCGTCCCCTTCATTGCGTCATGGCAGCCAAGCGCCAAGGCAAAAGCCATTGGCGCTCCAGTGGATGTCGACATTGGCAAACTGGAGCCCGGCCAAAAGCTCACCGTAACCTGGCGCGGGAAGCCCGTGTGGATCGTTCGGCGCAGCAACCAGACCTTGACCGAGCTCGCCTCCCTCGAGGGCGTACTGCGGGATCCCCGCTCTGAGGTGGAGACCCAACAACCCGCCTATTGTCAGAACAAGTACCGTTCTCTGAAACCGGAGTACTTGGTGCTGGTCGGTATCTGCACCCATCTTGGCTGTTCCCCCACCTACGTGCCAGAAGGGGAGGCACATTCGCTTGGTCCAGAATGGAAAGGTGGCTTTTTCTGCCCGTGTCACGGGTCGCGCTTCGACATGGCGGGCCGCGTGTTCCAGGGGGTCCCAGCACCCACCAATCTTGAAGTGCCTGCTTACCACTACGAGAGCGAGACGAGGATCGTCATTGGCGTCGACCCCGCCTCCGCCCAGGCCTGATAAGGAACGATAAAATGAACGGCACGCGAACTGGACTCTTGTCGTGGATCGATGAAAGATTTCCGCTGACCAAGCTCTGGAATGAGCACCTGGCCCAATATTACGCGCCAAAGAACTTCAACTTTTGGTATTTCTTTGGCTCGCTTGCCCTCGTTGTGCTCATCGTCCAGTTCCTTTCCGGCATCTGGCTGGCGATGTACTACAAGCCCGATGCGCAGTTTGCCTTCTCCTCGGTCGAGTACATCATGCGCGACGTCGAGTGGGGTTGGCTGATTCGCTACCTGCATTCCACCGGCGCCTCGGCCTTTTTCGTCGTGGTCTATCTCCACATGTTTCGCGGGATTCTGTACGGATCGTATAAATCGCCCCGCGAGCTGCTGTGGCTGGTGGGGGTGGTCATCTACGTCGTCTTGATGGCCGAAGCGTTCATGGGCTATCTGTTGCCCTGGGGACAGATGTCCTACTGGGGGGCGCAGGTCATCATTTCTTTGTTTGGCGCAATCCCGGGTATCGGTGAGGCACTGACGACCTGGATTCGTGGTGATTACGTGGTGTCCGATGCCACGTTGAATCGATTTTTCGCGCTGCACGTCGTTGCCTTGCCGATAGCGTTGCTCGGCCTCATCGTGGTGCATATCATGGCGCTGCATGAGGTCGGCTCGAACAATCCAGATGGTGTGGAGATAAAGAAGAACAAGGACGAGAACGGGATCCCGAGGGACGGCATTCCGTTTCATCCCTACTACTCCGTGAAGGATATCATGGGCGTGGCGGTGTTCTTGTTCTTGTTCTCGTTCGTGGTGTTCTTTGTTCCAGAGATGGGGGGATGGTTTCTGGAGCATGACAACTTCGTGCCCGCCGACCCTTTGACCACGCCAGAGCACATCAAACCCCTGTGGTACTTCACTCCCTACTACGCCATTCTGCGAGCCATCCCCGACAAGCTGACGGGCGTGTTAGCCATGGGTCTGGCAATCGTCGTGTTTTTTTTCCTGCCCTGGATCGATCGTCATCCGGTCAAATCGGTGCGGTACCGTAGCCCTTTGTTCAAGCTGCTGCTGGCATTGTTTGCCGTGACCTTCGTGTTCCTTGGCTATCTTGGTACCCAACCCGCTTATCCGGTGTTATCGGAGTTAGGGTTGCGTTTTTCCGAGCTTTACTTCGGCTTTTTCGTTCTCCTTTGGGCGTACAGCCGTGACCGATCGGCTGGCGTTTTTTGGACGACGCTGCTGGTGGTGCTCGCGGTGATTGGCGTCATCGATTGGATCCGCTTTGATCCAAGCAAGAGTACCCTGATGATGGTCAGTCTGCTTATCCCGGTGGTCTACTTCGTAGGCTTCCTCGTTTTGCCCATGCTGACTCGACTTAACGAATCTAGACCCGTACCAGAAAGGCTTACCGCAAAATGACAACACCTATAGTTGCCTTTCTCTTTCTGCTCCTCCCCGTGGCTTCTCTTGCCGCCGGCCCAGGGGGCGTCCCCCTTCGCTCGGCAGAGGTGGATATTACCGATCAGGCTTCATTGCAGCGGGGTGCTCGGCTGTTCGTGAACTACTGCCTAAGCTGCCATAGCGCCCGCTACATGCGCTATAGCCAAATGGGCAAAGGTTTGGGGCTTACGGACGATCAGGTGCAAGACAATCTGATGTTTGCTGCAGACAAGATCGCGCAGCCCATGGATGTGGCGATGTCGTTGGGCGACGCCAAGCGCTGGTTTGGTAATCCGCCGCCGGACCTTTCGGTCGTGGCCCGCTCTAGGGGTGCAGACTGGCTTTATACCTACATGTTGACCTTTTATAAGGACGACGACCCGGCCCGTCCTTACGGCGTCAACAATCTCGTGTTCAAGGATGTCGGCATGCCGGACGTTTTGTGGGAGCTCAGGGGCATCCAAGTTCCGGTGTACGGAGAAGCGGGTGATGCACATGGTGCGGAAACCGCGGCCATCGCGGATCTGGCGCTGCAGACGCCGGGTCTGAGGACGCCGGCGGAGTTCAGCCGCGACATGCGCGATCTGGTGAATTTTTTAGTCTTCGTTGGAGAGCCGGCACAAGCCAAACGTCACCGGGTTGGTCTCTGGGTACTGGCATTTATAATATTATTCTTTATAGTGTCCTATGCGCTCTACCGGGAATATTGGAAGGATGTTCACTGAGCGCTAGAGCCCAGGCTGAAGCTGTTTACCCGAAGCCCATCAAAATTAGTCGCCCTTCCGATGGCTATGACGGCGTCGGAGGGGTTGCCCCTTATGAGAGGCCTCCGGAGTTACAGCGCTGGAGACTTCGTAAATGGTCCTGTTAGCCACTCGGCGCTCGGTCATGTCCCTCTACTCCGATCCGGTCGATGCGTCGAGCCATGCCGTGCGTTTCGTTTTGGCCGAAAAGGCCATCAACGTTGAGATCCACAATGTTTCCAAGCACGAGAAGCCCGAGGAGCTCAACGACCTCAATCCTTATAACGCGATCCTGACGCTCATCGATCGGGAGCTCGTTCTGTACGAGGCCCAGATCATCATGGAATATCTCGATGAGCGGTTTCCCCATCCGCCGCTGATGCCGGTTGATCCGGTGGCTCGCGCTAACAACCGGCTGTATCGGTACCGCACCAATCGAGATATCTACAGCCTCCTGACGTTGCTGGAATCGGCCGATCGGGAACAAGCGGAACAGGCTCGCAGGAAGTTGCGGGATCAACTCACCGCCATCGCACCCATTTTTGCCCACACCCGCTACTTCATGATTGATGATTATTCTCTCGTGGACTGCTATCTTGCCCCGGTGTTATGGCGGCTTCCGCACTATGGCATCAGCCTTCCCGTCCAGGCGAGGCCCTTGTTGCTGTATGGCGAGCGTCTGTTTGAGCGCGAGGCTTTTGAGGCGAGCCTCACCGAAAGCGAACGGGAAATGCGGGACTTTTGATAGCCCCGTTTCTCGAGGCCCTACCTCACTTCTCATCACGTGCTGGTTTGAATTGGCCGCATAGACAGTGCCGGATAGGCGGCTGTAGGGGCTACGCGGGATGCCGCCACGTGGATTTCCTTTTGCCCCTAGTGTTGCAAGCAAGCACAGCCATGATGCGGGGTGTGCGCAGGGCACAGGGGTGGAGAATCGTTTTGCTCCACGGGACAGACTGGCCTACAGTAGCTTCGCCGAGAGCTTGGGGAGGGAGTGGCAATGAAACAGGCGGCGAGCATGAAATCGAGTCGGCCTTATCTGATCCGCGCCATTCACCAGTGGATCGTCGACAATGAGCTGACGCCCTATCTGATCGTGGACGCGTTGGCCCCCGGTGTCGAGGTGCCCAAGCAGTATGTCCAGCAGGGGCGCATCGTGCTGGATGTCTCGCCCCGCGCCGTGCGTAGCCTGCAGCTTGGGAATGACTGGATCGAGTTCAGCGCACGCTTCGGCGGTGCCTCGCTCCCGGTACGTGTTCCGACCCATGCGATACAGGCGGTCTATGCTAAGGAAAACGGCGTG
>JAGTVB010000241.1 GCA_018224385.1 Gammaproteobacteria bacterium | reverse complement strand
GCTGCCGGGGGGGCTATGGGCTCGAAGCGCCGCATACAGCGAAACGCTGTGTCCGTACTGCAATGCGACTTCGGCCGCAAGGTCTTCGGGCACGTAGCCCAATTGAGCTTTGGAACGGCCCTTGCCATTCGACCATATGCCTATCACCGCAATGGCGTTGCAGCCCCACTCGTTATCCGGCTCCCGTCTCAGCTGCAATTCCTGATGCTGTCCGAGCACGAAATTCCGTGCATCGACACCGCGTTCGTTCCAGCTAACGCCCGCGATCGCCACATTTTCTTTTACTAGTCTCATCGTTCGAACGCCTCTCTTGTGCATCTGGCCAGACCCGCTATCGGCTTGGCTGAATGGCGGCTTAAGGGTGTGCCGCCGCAGCCGGCCGTTGGCCACACAATTGAGCGCCACCCCCGGGCCAGACACAGCGCCGCCGCCCGCTCGAAGGGGCTGGCAAAGAAGGCGGACGCCGCGTGGGCCTGGTGGTGTTCGGTGAAAGCAGCGGCGGCAGGTCCTTGACCTGGCACTGACCCCCGGCCGCCACCGCACGCCGCACGGCTAGGATGTCGCCTTACCCGGTGTCGGGCGGCTGCATTTCCTATCCGTTATCCGTTAGTGCCGCGTGATCACCACTTCCAGGTATTCACTTGGAACCACTAACGAGCTCGGCCCGCCGAGGTTGCGGGAATCGAGCAGCTTCACCAAGTCCGCGTGCAGCCGAGCTTGCCCTACGCTGTCCAGTGCCGCAAACGCCTGGTGTGTGGGACCGTAGTATGTGCGGAAGACTTCGATCCAATGGGCCGCAGAATGGTAGCGGAAGTTGAATGTCCGACGCGTGCAGTGGATGTCGGCGGCATGGCGACCGAACAACTCGACGAGGTACGTTTCATCGCCCCATCGCACCGGGGAGCCGACGCCCGCCGGCGGCGAAACATAGGCACCCACCAAGCGGAACAGTTCGCCGATAAACCCTTCCGGGGTCCACGCGGCGAGGCCGATGCGTCCGCCACGGCGAACCACACGCAGCAATTCGTCTGCGGTGCGGTTGTGGTCGGGCGCAAACATCACGCCGAACGTGGACAGGGCGACATCGAAGCTGCCGTCGGAAAAAGGCAGCGCCTCGGCGTCGGCGACGCGGAATTCCACCGTCAGACCATCGGCGCGCGCGCGCTCCGCGGCCTTGTCCAGAAGGCGCGGCACATAGTCGGTCGAAGTCACCTCGGCGTAGCGCCGTGCCGCAGCCAGGGTGGCATTGCCATTGCCCGCGGCCACGTCGAGCACCCGCTCACCGGCGCGGAGATTCGCGGCCTCCGCGAGCAATTCACCCACGATCTGCAGCCTGATGCCGATGACGGCGTAATCGCCGCTTGCCCAGGTGGCCTGCTGACGCCGTTTGATCGCTTCGAGGTTCGGTGGCGGCGAAATGGGGATGGCTTGGGGGCCGGACTGGACGGAGGGACAAAGCTCAATGGGTGCGTTCATGATAGGTCTCCTGCAAATTGGGGAAGTTCGGGCTTCTGTGGGCCCGGGTCGGCGCGGCGATCACCACGGTCCGACGAAGCCATTCTTCCACTGCACGCCGTTTGATGCTTTACTGCGCGTCTTGCAACTTTGCTCGCGCGTCCACCGTTGATCGACCGCTTGATCCAACGTCACCACCCGAAAGCCGCGCATTGCCGACCGGAGTAAGGCCATGAGTCGAGATACGCTGTCCGACCTGCTGCGTGCCGTTCGTCTGCGCGGGGCGGTCTTTTACTACGTGAGCAACTGGGAAGATTGGGCGGCCGAAGCGCCACCCGCGCGCGAGATTGCCGCGGCGGTCATGCCCGGTGCCGAGCACGTGATGGAATTCCACATGGTTGCTAAGGGCAGCGGTTGGGCGGCCATCAGCGGGCTTGCGCCGGTGCGGCTCGAGGCCGGCGACATTGTCATGTTCCCTCACGGCGATGCCCACGTGATGTCCAGCGCTCCGGGCGTGGAGCCCGAGCGTATCGAAGCCGACTGGGTTTTTGCCACGCGACATGAGCCGAAACCGATCCCCATCGCCTTTCACCACGGCGTCAGGGAGCCCGGCTCTGGCGCGCCGGTCGCCGACGCGCAGACCATTCTGGTGTGCGGCTTCCTCGGGTGCGACCTGCGGCCTTTCAATCCGCTGGTGGCGGCCCTGCCACGCCTACTGCACTTGCCGGCGGCGCGCGCCGGAGGCTGGGTTGCCCGCGTTATCGATCAGGCAGCCTGCGAGTCGACACAGCGACGCCCCGGAGCCGATGCCGTGCTCGAACGGCTGGCGGAGATGATGTTCGTCGACACCGCACGGCGCTATCTCGACAGCCTACCGGAGGACGCCACCGGCTGGCTGGCCGGATTGCGTGACCGTTATGTGGGCCGCGCCCTGGCCCTGCTGCACGAATACCCCGAGCGCCCGTGGACGATCGATGAGCTCGGGCGCCAGGTCGGCCTGTCTCGCTCGGCCCTGCATGAGCGGTTCATGCAGTTTCTGGCCCAGCCGCCGATGCACTACCTCGCCAACTGGCGTATTCAGGTCGGTTCTCGCCTGCTGCGCGAGACCAAGCGCAACGTCGCCTCCATCGCCCTGGATGTCGGCTATGAATCGGAAGCCGCTTTTTCGCGCGCCTTCAAGCGCCTGGTCGGGCTGCCTCCCGCAACCTGGCGCCGAACTGCCTGCATGAGCTGAATGTCCTCGGGATGTTTTGTAACAGCTCACTCAGTGACCTACCGGCTAAAGCCGGTAGGTTGCTCTGTGCTTGAAAGAGCGCTAAGGCTGAAGCCATCCGAACGGAAACGGATGATAATCCGAGCCAATGCGAGCAAAGACTTTCAGTCCCTTCGTCCCCGCAGGGCGTCGGCCGCCACACGGTCCGACAAGTTCTCGACAAACTGCAGCACTGTCACATCAACAACCTCGCTGGAGGTTTCGCACCTGTGGACACGACACAGCAGCGGCAGCGGCGTGCGCTCAAGTCGCCACGCCAAGCTCAACGTCTCCCCTTGACTCACGGCTCCATCGCCAACCTATTTCGTGCTCGCCGCCATAGGGGCGCGCAACGGGAACCCGCCGCTTTTCCTCGCTATTCCTCGCTAGCCCCGAGTCTCCCGCCCAAGGTGTGGTCAGCGCATGCGCGGGGCGCCCGCGTCGACCAGGACCACGCACAGCGGGTCAGGCGGCGGCGTTCAGCTCATTTCTCCGGTCAAGCGGGATCTCGAGTCGGGAGGCTAGAAACTCAAGATACGCCTTCTCGGTGGCCGTATCCTGCTCCATCGCGATTCGCGACGCAACATAGACCTGCTCTGCAGTCTCCTGGTCGTGGACCTCGCGCGCGATCTGGTCGACCGAATACGGAGCCCGCAGCTCGCGCTCAAGCACCGCTCGCTCGTCCACACCGGCGCCCGCCTGATCGAGTTTCCTCGTGATGCGCTGACGCTCGTCCGAGGTGATCTCGCCGTCCGCGTTGGCGGCCGCGATCATCGCCCGGATCAGCAGCATCGCGTGGGCATCATCAAGCGCCGCGGGCTCCGGCTCGGGCTCCCGCTTACCACCCATACCGAGCAGGTCACCGAGGCGCTCGCCAAGCGACGGGCCGCTATCGCGAGAGGTCGTTGCGGCGCCGCCCGATGCGGTTCCACCCGTTCGGGCATGAGCCGCGCCCTCGTTGTTCTTCTGATAGTCTTGGTACGCCTTATAGCCGAGATAGGCGAGCGCGCCTAAACCGGCGGTCTTCCGTAAGCTGCCGAAACCGCTCGAGCCGGAAGATCCGAGAAAGGGGGAGGCCGCGAACGCCGGCCCGCGCCGGCTACGTCCGCCCATGCCACTGGCGAGCATGCCACCGAGAAGTCGCTGCAGGTCTGCCATCTTCTGCACTCCTGTGTCCTGAAACGGTATGGATAGTCGTATTAAGCGCTCTTACGCAATGTCAACTATATTCTTGATTTTTGGTCAACTATATTCCTGAGATCACCGACAATATAACCTCATCGAAGTTCTCAAGCGCAACCAGCTAAGGTTAAGGGCTACGATCAGCGCAGCGACGCCCACCGTTGTGCGGGGCAAGTGAAAACGGTGAGCCCCGCGGTCTTGGCGCGCTTCTCCGAGCCCAGACGCTTGGTCGGTTTTGAGTCATCGCCCATTGGGTCTTTCTCGCCGGCTTTTTCATCCCGCTTGCTCGCTTGATACCCCGCCAGGCTTCACCCCGATGGCGCCGGCACCGCCGAATCCGAAGGTTAGTGCACACCGAGAACCGAAAACGGTCGATGACGGAAACACTCTCGAGATTGAGCTCATGGCCGAGTTGAGCTAACCCGTGAAACGGGGGTAACAGGAGATCGGCACAGCGATGAACCCGCCGCACGAAGCGGCTCGACCTGAGCTGACGTGGCAGGTATCCCTTGCTCGTGTCCATCGGGATCTCCTCGCCAGTCGTTGTAGAGCTGTCCTCACAACGCTAGCAAACCCCGATGGACTTACCTCGTAATGGTAGCAACTTGGGTTACTGTTACTCTGAAAAGTCCATTAGCGTTTCGCCGAACTCCCGGCCAGATCCCTGTTCACGTACTGAAGAGTCACTTCCGGTAACAAGGGCAGAAGACGGCCAGCGAGCGCCTCCTCCTCGCGCAGGATGTCGTCGCAGACCCGTGTTGTCTCCGCGTCGGCGGCACCTTCTGCGGCCGAGCGCAGCGAAGTGTAAGAAGCGATCTCGTAGTGCTTAAAGGCATAGTCCGCAATCACGTTCTTGAGCACCTCATCCTGCATGAACAGGCTCGTCGCTTCCTGCATGTTTCCGAACAGGCCCATGGCGATGTCTTTCAGGGTGGAAACATTGCCGCCACGCCGCTTGATGCATGTCTCTATCAGCTCGCGCTGGCGGCGCGACGCATCGACATGATCGCGCACCCAACTCTGCAGTTGCGGGTAGCTCTTGAGCCGGTCGATCTGATTCTCAATCGATTCGATCGCCTGCTTCTCCATGGCATGCGCATCGCGCAGCCAATCCATTAAATGCTCTTCTGTGGTCGCCATAGTAGCGGTTTCTCCTCTAGGCGCGGCGTGCCGCACGTCAACCGTTGACGACATAGCCGCTGTTGGGGTAAGTCACTCCGCCAAGCACTTGCACGGAGTCCATGTGCTCCATGGTAATGCCCTCAAACAGTTCGAACTGCATTCACGCTAACACTGCGCGATCCTGACGCCGAGTACCAAACAGGGTAAGTGGGATTTTCCCTAATTCCGAAACGTGCACACACCACATTTAAGCCGGGAATAGTTCCTAACCGTAAGCAGGACAAATAAGTAACTTAAGCCCTGTCGCAAGCGCGAAACGATTCAAGTAAACACATGCAAACGAGAGGGTACGCCCATGAGTTACGGTACCGATTTCAAAGCCGGTGGAAACGCTGAGGCCCAGGCGCAAGGCTATCAGTTCAATGAAGACCCTACACGGTTGGCGAACGTCGCAGAGGGATCCGGCGTTGCTAATCCCAACATTCAGACCGATGAAGACATCACCAAGCAAGCCCAGAATGCGCAGGCCGGTGCCTTCGGTGGGATGGGTGGTCGGGACAACGTCTACCAGAACCTCAGCGTCTGAAGGCGTCGCACTGCTAGGGCAAATTTGTATCTAAAGAGCCAGGTCAAACGTAAAGGGGTATTACCATGAGCTACGGTGCTGATTTCAAGAGCGGTGGCTACGGCGAGGCTAACGCGGCAGGGTATCAGTTCAACTATGATTCGGCGAAGTTGGTTAACAAAGGATTTGATCTTGGTGTGGCCAATCCCGACATCCAAACCGATGAAGACATCACCAAGCAAGGCCAGAACGTGACGGCAGTGGCCGAAGGAGGCAGCGGCGGCCAGGACAACGTGTACCAGAACACTAACGTTTAGGCGGCTTACCATGCGCTAAAAAGCCTTCCACAAGCGTGACCTGTGGAAGGCTTTTTTTATCCACTCCTCGAACGCCACTCCCCTCGATTGCACCTGAGGCTTCATTGTCCGAGACACTTTGCCCTGCATACGCATTGCTTGATTACAAGACCCCTGTCTTGCTGAAACTTTTGAAAGTCTTTTAATTCAGATGATTACACTATGCTAACGGTGACAGCTCAAGAAGTCCGGACACTCATGGCGAGGCGGCGCGAGCCTGAATAAGTGTAGGCAGCGGAGGAGTGGGCACCGAACACTCGGTCGATCACCGCTGGTCGGGGCACCGTAACACCTAGATGCCGATCATCGCC
Organism: Gammaproteobacteria bacterium; assembly: GCA_018224385.1. Classification (GTDB taxonomy): domain Bacteria; phylum Pseudomonadota; class Gammaproteobacteria; order HK1; family HK1; genus JAGTVB01. The sequence continues at coordinate 1,571 of JAGTVB010000241.1, read as the reverse complement.
TTCGTGGCAGGTGCTCACTGAGTTAGGCGCCTTTTCCAACATGTGGCTTTACGGCAGTAGCGAATCGTTCGACTCGTCTAGCCTTCTATTTGTCGTATCGGTGCTGCGTATACCTTCTCTGAGTTTATACCTTGGGCCTTCGCCAGTCCGTACGAATCGGTAGACTCTTGAGGAATCGAATGTGAGTTTCTTATCCAGTACAAGCTCGATATTTTTACCGAAAAGACCGCTGTTGATCTCCGCTACGAACCTGGCCTCCCCAGTAAACCGCGACCCAAAGTTAAGCAATTCATAGTCGTCGAAGTAGACAATACAACCGCTGGGGATATAGGGTAGAAGGCGCTCGAACACAACACGCGTAGAGCTATAGAAATCACAATCTATCCAAATGAGTATTGGCGGTTCATTTCTCAAGGTGTTAAGAAATGCCGGTGTTATTGTTGTCTCAAAGAAGCCTTTATGAATAGCGTGCGTTCGCGGATAATTATGCTGACAATACGCTCTCAATTCATCATAGCCGCCACCAAACTGCCCTTCATACCAAGTATCATCACCGACCAGGTCTCTGTCGCCCTGATGGCTTGGGGGTGGCATCCCCTCGAAACTATCGAAGGTGTGCGCAATGACACGGTCCTCCATAGAGAGGTATCTGATAGCGTAAAGCATTTTTGTGAAGGCATATCCTTGCGCCGTGCCAAACTCCAAGATTGTGAGCCGTCCAGCGCATAGACGCTTGGCCTCCCTAAGCGCGGAATAAACGAGCTCTATCCGGTAGAACCCCAGCAGGTACTGGCGTATCAAATTTCTGGGGGCGGCGATTAGACCGAGGTAGATATAGTTACGTAACCTGTTTCCAGGAATAACCCTGGCCATCTTGCGCATCAACCGGATTGACAAAGGTTTCCTGGTAAAGTGCGATCGATGTGATTCTCGCTCCTCATTCAAGCTCACTCGCTGCGGGGACTGAAGCATATCATTCTCCTCGGGTTCTCGACGACAGTGAGCACCCGCCACAAAGGCCATGATCCGCATCTTGGTGTCACGGTCCCCCGACCAGAGTTGCCTACCTTACGCAACCCGCGTACGGGCTGATGCGTGGCTCAGTAACTTACGGCCGTCCCACTCCTCGACCGCTTGGTAAACCACCAGCGATCGATTCCGCACAATGCGCACTGGTGGGAAGTTGGCAAGGAACTTCCCAAGCTGTTGATCCTATATACATACCGAGAAAACAGTCTACACCTCCCAACCCTCAACTGTGAAGTGGAGTCGTACCAATCCTTCAACGTAGTGAGGGCTCTCTGTGGACTCATCTTTTCGACGACCTTACCTTTGCATTTTTTCATTGTATCGTGGCATTGCATCCGCTCTTTCCGCCCCCTCGAGAGAAAGTTTACTGCTTCAGAACCAGCGGACTTCTATGCTGACCGAGGGGACCTCGACGTGTAATCGTTCACACCCCACCCATTTGAAGCCTGAAATTGCAGGTCGCAGGGATTGTGTGCAGTGTTTAGGCAGCTGTCGGGAGCGGGGGCGCGTCGCTTCCTTGTCGCCGAAGGCGAATCACTTCG
>JAGTVB010000240.1 GCA_018224385.1 Gammaproteobacteria bacterium | reverse complement strand
TCTTGTCCAGCTTCTCCTTCAGCGTCTGTGCCGTGAAGGGCTTGACGATATAGCCGTTCACCCCCGCCTGCGCGGCTTGGATGATTTGGTCGCGCTTGGCCTCAGCGGTCACCATCAGCACGGGAAGGGGGCGCAGCTTTGGCTCAGCCCGTATCGCCTTCAGCAATTCGAGGCCGGTCATGCCGGGCATGTTCCAGTCGGTGATCAACAGGTCAAAGTCGCCGCCCTTGAGCATAGGTAATGCCGTTAGTCCGTCGTCCGCTTCGCTGATATTTCCGAAGCCGATATCGCGCAGCAGGTTCTTAATGATGCGGCGCATAGTGGAGAAATCGTCCACCACAAGGATTTTTATCCTGGTGTCCATCGCAGCCTCCGAAAACAGTCTACCGGCCGGCTCAGGAAAAATCGGGGCGATCCTCGATCACGCCCGGCATCGTCAATCGCTCACGCCAAACCCGAGTCCCGCATCCTTGCCTTGAGACGCAGCAGTGCCTGGCCGTGGATTTGACACACGCGAGACTCGCTCACGCTTAGCACGAGACCGATCTCTCGCAAATTGAGCTCTTCGTCGTAATACAAGGACATTACCAACCGCTCGCGCTCCGGCAGGGTGGCGATAACCGTGGCCAGGGCCTCTTTGAACTCCTCCATCACTAGGTCATCCGCTGGGCCACAAGTGTGCCCGCACAATCCATCGGCGGCGGCTTCATCACCACCGGTAAGCTCTTCGAAGCTGAACACCTTCTGCCCGGCAGCGTCTTGCAACAGCTGATGGTAGGCATCCAAGGACACACCCAAACGATCGGCGATCTCTTCGTCCCGGGCATCGCGCCCAGCCACGGCTTCTATGGCGCGGATGGCCTCCGACACCTGGCGCACTTTACGGTGTAGCGAGCGGGGCGCCCAGTCGCTTCGTCGGATTTCATCGAGCATTGCGCCGCGAATGCGTATTCCGGCATAGGTTTCAAAGCTGGCACCTTGGCGTGCATCGTAATTACGCGACGCTTCCAACAGGCCAATCATTCCGGCTTGGATGAGATCGTCGGTCTGTACGCTCGGGGGTAAGCGGCTCTTGAGATGAAAGGCGATCCGTTTGACCAACTGCGCGTGTCGGGTAACAAACTCTGTTTGCTCCCGATAAGCTTGCGTCTCGGTATGGATCGACAGCCCATTCATTACTGCACCTCCTTGCGCATAGGACTGGCTTGAATAAGCCGTTCCACAAAGAATTGTAATTGCCCGCTCGCTTCTTTCGGCACGGCCCACTTATCGGTAACGGTGGCTAGCTTTTTAAACGCCAGAGCCGCCCGGCTCCGGGGGTAGACATCCACGACGGCGCGCTGCTGCTTCACCGCTTTGTGGACGCATTCATCCAAAGGAATGGCACCCATGTAGTCGAGCGACACGCTCAAGAAGCGGTCTGTCACCTTCATTAATTTCAGAAACAGCTCCCTTCCTTCTGTGATACTGCGCGCCATATTGGCCAGTATGCGGAACCGATGCCGTCCATGCTCTCGATGCAGCACCTTTATAAGCGCGTAGGCATCGGTGATGGAGGCCGGTTCGTCGCAAACCACGACCACAATTTCTTGCGAAGCTTTACTAAAAGTAACCACGCTGTCCGCGATGCCTGCGGCGGTGTCGATGAGCAACACATCGGGACTGAAGCCAAGATCGCCAAATGCCCTAATAACCACCGCATGCTGGGCCATGCTCAGCGCAGTCATGGCCTTGATCCCGGAGGTGGCGGGAATCAAGCGAATATTGGCGGGACCGCGAATGATGACATCCTCCAAGGAACAGCGGCCTTCAATGACGTGCGACAGGTTGTAGGCGGGATGCAGACCCAGTAATACATCGACGTTCCCCAGCCCGAGGTCGGCATCCATTAACATGACCTCTTTTCCTTGATGGGCTGCTGCGATGGCGAGGTTCACCGAGACATTGGTCTTGCCGACGCCCCCTTTACCGCTGGTCACCGCAATGACTTGCACTGCTCTGGGCTGAACCATCCGACGCAAGCCAGCCGCCTGATCGGCAATGCGCTCAGCAGCGCGCATTGGCAAGCATTCCACCGAAGGCGAGCTCCAAGGACTCCGGTCCGCATGAGGGCCGAGAACGCGCAGCGAGCTGCACTGCTTGAGCAACCAGCCTGTGGGGTTTAGCCAGCGCCAGATCTTCGGGCACCCGCTGACCATCGCTGATATAGGCCAGAGGAATTCGCTGTTGCACCACCGTGGAGAGTATGCTGCCCAAGCTCGTTGCCTCGTCCAGCTTGGTAATGACGCAGCCATCGACCTGCGCGCCTCGAAACGCAGCCACCGCCTGCTCTAGACCCAGGGTCTGCGTCGTGGCAGATAACACGAGGTAGCTCTTGACCGCTGGCGCGCCGTTGCGGATAAAGCTCGCCTGTCTAGAAAACCGGATGTCACGCTGACTCATTCCGGCGGTATCGATAAGCACCAGACGCCGGTCTGAAAAAGCGTCCAGCGCCTGCCGCAACGCGGCTGGAGAGTTCGCCACGCGCACCGGCACATCCATGATTCGTCCAAAGGTATGCAGCTGCTCGTGCGCCCCCACCCGATAGCTATCGGTGGTAATCAGCGCCACCCATTTGGGGCCGTAGCGCAGCGCAAAGCGCGCCGCGAGTTTTGCTACGGTCGTGGTCTTGCCAACGCCGGTTGGACCCAAGAGCGCCACAATGCCGCCACTCGTGAGTAGCTCGTCCTGGCAAACTGTCAGCTGGTGCGCCAAAATCCCGAGCACCCTACGCCACGCCGAATGCAGATCGGCCATCGCGGGTAACGCCTCCAGTGCACTTTGCGCGACGCGATGGCTTAAGCCGAGCTCCAGCAGACGACGCAGCAGTGTCGCCCTCAAAGGATGGCGGCGGCCTAATTCGCCCCACGCAATCCCTGATAGCTGATGCTCAAGCAAGCTGCGCAACGCCTTAATCTCTTGACCCATCGCCGCCAGTGCGGCCCCTCCACCGGAAGCCGCCGCCGACAAGGGCACCCCCTCCGGCACTTCCGGCGACGGCATACCTTCTGTCGAGCCGGCCTGCGGCCATCGCTTGTTAACGGGACGGTGCGCTACAACTCTACCTGTGGTCCCGCAACTCTCATTAGATTTTGTTTGCAACCATCCGTGGTCATAGTCCACCGCCGCGGTTATCTCGACCCCACCGGTGCGCTGATGATGGGAAAGAATCACCGCATCGGGGCCCATCTCCTCCCGGATCATGCGCAGGGCTTGGCGCATATCGGGTGCGAAGTACCCCTTAATCCTCATGGACTTAACCTCTTATGGAAATCACCTTATGGCGGCAGGAACTACCGATGACCCAGGGCGCGCACGCCGTGTTCGCGCTCTGGGTGCGAATCAGCGGCCGGCGCGGGCGTCGCTCAGCGCTTCCTCACGCCCTACGGTCGCTACGATCCGCACCTGTTTGTCGTCAGGTATCTCGCCTAGAGCGAGCACCCGCAGCGCTGCATGGCTGTGACGTGCCATTCGCGCCAGCGGTGGCCGCAGCATGTCCGATACCACGAGCAGGGCGGGTTCGCCGGCTAATTCTTGACGTTGCGCCGCCTCGGCAAGCGCGCGCTGAAGCCGTTCCGCTAGACCAGGCTCCAGAGCGATGTTTCCTTGAGTGCCGGTCGCCTTAACCGCCTGGTGCAATATGTGGTCCAATGCAGGATCCAGTGTCAGAATGGGGATCTCGCCGCCGCTGCCCCCGACATGCTGAGTGATGAACCGGCCGAGGGCGATTCGGGCCGCCGCGGTGAGAACGTCGGGATCTTGACTCTTCGAAGCGTGCTCCGCCAGGGATTCGGCGATGGTGCGCATATCGCGGATGGGAATGCCTTCACGCAGGAGATTCTGCAGCACCTTCACCATCACGCTCAGCGGCAAAGTCTTTGGCACCAGGTCCTCCGCAAGCTTTGGTGCCACGGTCGCGAGCCGGTCCAGCAGCCGTTGCGCTTCCTCATGCCCGAACAGCTCCCAAGCATGCTCTTTCAGGAGCTGGCTAAGGTGGGTTGCTATGACGGTGCTGATATCGACCACGGTGTATCCCAGAGCCTGGGCCTGATCACGCTGGGTCGGGTCGATCCATACCGCAGTTAGATTGAACACCGGATCACGAACCGACTCGCCGATCAGTTGTCCGAAAACCTCGCCAGGATTAATGGCAAGCTCTCGGCCTGGGGACACCTCCGACTCGCCTACCGTGACTCCCATCAGGCTCAGCCGATACCCACCGGGAGGAAGTTCCAGATTGTCGCGGATGTGGACCGGTGGGATGAGAAATCCCAGTTCCTGGGAGGATTTTTTTCTCACGCCACGGATACGCTCCATAAGTTGGCCTCCCTGCTGGGTGTCCACCAAGGGAATCAAACGGTAGCCAATCTCAAGCCCCAGCGGGTCGACAGGCGCGACATCATCCCAGCCCAGGTCTGGCGATCGCGGCGCCGTGGCGTTTGCTGCGACCTCAACGGCGGACTGTCGATGGCGTTTCCGGTGTAACCAATAGGCACCGCCCCCCGCCATACCTGCCAAACCCAGGAAGGCGGCATTCGGCATACCGGGCACCAAGCCGACCGCACCGATAATGCCCGCCGTAACCGCGAGCGTTCGGGGATGCTCGAAGAGCTCGGAGAGGATCTGTTCCCCCATGTCTTGGCTCGTGGAGACGCGCGTCACCATGATCGCCGCCGCCGTGGACAGCAACAGCGAAGGAATCTGCGCGACTAACCCGTCACCGATGGTCAACAGGGCATAGTTGTGTAACGCGCCGTCGAAAGATAGTCCGTGTTGCAGCGTCCCAATCATTAACCCGCCGAGCAGATTGATGAGCAGTATGAGAATTCCGGCAATCGCGTCGCCCCGCACAAATTTGCTGGCACCATCCATGGCCCCATAGAAATCTGCCTCTTGCGACACGTCGCGGCGCCGAGTCTTCGCTTCTTCCTGAGTGATGAGACCGGCATTGAGATCCGCGTCGATGGCCATTTGCTTACCCGGCATCGCATCCAAGGTAAAGCGAGCGCTAACTTCCGAAACTCGTCCCGCGCCTTTGGTCACCACGACGAAGTTGATGATCACCAGGATGGTGAATACCACCACGCCAACGGCATAGCTCCCGCCGATGACAAAGGCGCCGAAGGCTTCTATAACCCGACCGGCAGCGTCCGCACCGGCATGCCCCTCCAGTAAGACCACACGAGTGGACGCCACATTGAGCGCCAAGCGCAGTAACGTCGTCACCAGCAACACCGTGGGGAAAGCAGCAAAGTCAAGGGGACGAGCGGCGTAGACGCTTGCCATCAACACGATAAGGGCCAGCGCGATATTGAAGGTGAAGAGTGCGTCCAGGGCGAAGGGAGGCAATGGCACCACCATCATGCAGAGCATGACGATGAGCAACAGCGGAGCCCCCAATCCATAGCGCCCCAGGTGCGCTAGGCGACGCAAAACCGAGCCCGCGGACCAATTAGTCTGCATCGCGCCGCAACTCTTCTGGAATCGGTAAATCGTCTGGAGGTGGAGGAACAGCTCCTCGCTGAGCCGGCCGACCTTGGCGCACGCTATAGACATAGGCAAAAATCTGCGCCACTGCCGAGTACAGACCGGCAGGGATCTCCTGATCGAGCTTGGTGCTGAAATAAACGGCGCGCGCTAGCACCGGCGAGCGAACCACGGGCACCCCCGCATTTCTGGCCACCGCCTGGATGCGCAACGCAAGCAGGTCGGCGCCTTTGGCAATGACCCGGGGCGCATTTGCTTTGTCTGGCGCATAGCGTAGTGCGACCGCGTAATGCTTTGGGTTGGTAATGACAACATCCGCCTGCGGCACTGCCTCCATCATCCGGCGCCTGGCGACAGCCCGCTGAAGCTCGCGAATACGTGCCTTTACCTCTGGCTTGCCTTCGGTTTCCTTAAACTCATCCTTGACCTCCTGTCTGGACATACGCAGCTGACGGGCATGACTCCAGATCTGAAACGGTATGTCCGCTGCCGCAATCACGGCCAGCGTGGCGCACAGCGCGAGAAAGCTCCACATGAGCAACGCGGCGGCCTCACCGAGGGCGGAACGCAGCGGCACGGCGCTGATGGTCAAAGCGCGATCACTGAATTGCCAAAGAAGTAACACAGCAGCGCCCGTCACGAGGATGAACTTGGCCAATGCCTTCACGAGTTCCATCAGCCCCCGCAGCGCGAACACGCGCTTGAAACCTTTTATCGGATCGAGCTTGCTCCAGCGAACGCGCAACAGCTGAGGGCTGAAGATCCAGCCGCCGAGAGCCATCGATCCGAGCACCGCCCCGATGCTGATCACCGCCAAGAACGGAATAAGTGACCACACCGCATCAAGAAGAGCCGTGTGCAGATACTGAACCAGCGGCAGCTCTGCGGCGAAAACGGTCGGCGAGGGTGCAAGATTTTGGCGCGTAACGTCGAGCAAGTCGGCTAACAGGTTGGGCCCTAGAATGGCTAAGCCGCCTGCCGCCGTTAGCAAAACCGCGACGGTTGCTAACTCCCTCGATCGCACCACCTCGCCACGTTCGCGCGCCTCTTGCAGTCGCTTCGGAGTCGCCTGCTCGGTTCGTTCCTGCGCCGTCGGCTTTTGGTCCGCCATCAGTTACCCTGAGGTCCCATCAACCGCACTGCCGCAATAGAGAAGTCGAAAAAGCTTTCGAACTGAGTCAGCGTGCTCGGCAAGGTGAGCAGCATGACGAAAAAGCCAAAGATCAAGGTCAACGGGAAACCGACGGCGAAGATATTGAGCTGCGGCGCGGCACGCGCCATCACACCGAATGCCAGATTCACAATGAACAACGCGATGATGGCCGGCAACGCCATACGCACCGCCGAGGAAAATACCCAGCCGGCGTGGATCACCAGCGCCCACAGCCCTCGCTGTCCCAGCCCCTGGGATGCCACCGGCAGGGTGACAAAACTGTCGCTCAGAACCTCGACGACGGCCAAATGCCCGTTCAGGTTCAGAAATACCAGGGTGGCGAGAATGAGGTACAGGCGACTGACCACCGGCACATCGATACCATTCTGCGGATCCACAAGCACCGCAAACCCCAACCCCATCATCTGGGCAATCAGTTGTCCGCCGATCTCCAGCACGGCAAACACGAGGCGCAACGCAAAACCGAGCGCGGCACCGATCAGCAGTTGCTGGATCGCGAGCAACAGCCCGGGAGCAGAAACCGGGTCTATTAGGGGCACCGGAGGAATGACGGGGGCGATGACCACAGTCAACGTCAAGGCAACGCCCATCCGAACACGGGCGGGTATCAGCCGATTACCGAAAACCGGTGCTGCAGTAATGAAGGCGGAGATGCGCAGGAACGGCCAAAGCCCGGCGGCAAGCCAGGCTGCAATCTGGGCCGAGCTCAACATCATCGCCTAACCCAAGTCACGTAACGAGCTCAACATCATCGCCTAACCCAAGTCACGTAACTAGCTATGCGTCTTGGCAGCTCATTGACTTTTTTTGGCACGTTAGGCCCTCCGTGCCGGCGAAAAAAAGCCTTAGAAAAAGCCTTGTTCAAGACAGCGCGGTCATGGACGGCTTTGTCTTTCCCGGTGCTCGCCGACCGGCGCCTTGCGCCGCGGGTGCGCCTGACATTTCGATAGCCGCCTGTTAACCGAGGAAATAGGGGATCTCCTCCAATAATCGGCGGGTGTAATCGATCAGGAGTCCGAGCATCCAGGGCCCGCCCCACATGATGACCAGGACGGTAACGAGCAATTTCGGAATGAAGCTCAATGTCATTTCGTTGATCTGCGTTGCCGCCTGGAACATGCTGACTAAAAGGCCAACCGCCAATGCCGGCAATAACAATACGAGAATGAGCGCCAACGTCACCTCCAGGGCGTGTTGGCCAACACTCATAACCGTCTCTGGCGTCATTGGGAGAAACCTTGTGCTAGACCATGAAGCTGGAAGCCAACGTTCCCACCACTAAAGCCCAGCCGTCCACCAATACAAACAACATGATCTTGAACGGCAGGGAAATGATTAGCGGCGAGAGCATCATCATTCCCATCGACATCAGCACACTGGCCACGACCAGATCGATAATGAGAAAGGGGATGAAGATCAGAAAGCCGATTTGGAAGGCTGTTTTGAGCTCGCTGATAACGAAGGCAGGCATTAGCAGTGCAAACGAAAGGTTTTCTGGTGAATCCAGCGTCTGTTCGCGTCCGGCAATTCGAGCAAACAACGCCAGATCCGATTCCCGGGTATGGGCCAGCATGAAGTGACTTAGCGGGTCGCCGGCTTTGCGCAGCGCCTGCCGGACGTCGATCTGCTCCAAAAGGTACGGCTGCAGAGCATCTTTATTAATCTGTTCAAACACCGGCGTCATGACAAATATGGTCAGAAAAAGCGCCAAACCGATCAGCACTTGGCTGGATGGGGTCTGGGCAGTTCCCAAAGCCTGCCGCAAGATGGCCAGCACTACGATGATTCGGGTGAAGGCAGTCATCATGATTAGCGCCGCGGGCAGCAGCGTGAGCCCGCTCATCAGCGCCAGCAGCTGCAGGCTCAGGGTGAACGTCTGGCTACCGTCGCTGCCGGTGGTCACAGAGAGCGCCTGCAGACCCGGTTGCCCTGCCGCCATCACTGGAACCGCGAGCAGCAGCGTGCCCCAGAACGATCTAGCCACGGCCCCTCAAACAGCTTTGCCGCGTTTGAGTGCGGCGCCAAGAAAAGCCGCGAAACCAGGAGATGAGCTCGGTGGCGCACACGTTACATCGATGGGCCGTTCAAGCACGTGTAGGGTTTGAATTCGCCCGGGAACAACACCGATGAGCAGCTGGTTCTCGCCGATCTGCAGCAGCACGATGCGCTCACGCGGTCCCATAGAAATAGCCGACAAAATCTTGAACTGGCCATGGGTTCCTGTTTGCAAGTGGGTAAAGCCTCGCAGCAGCCGCGCTGCCAACACAATGCTGACCAGCACAGCAAGCAATCCCAGAGTGACCCGTATCAAATAACCGGTTGCGAGCTCGGGGGTCGATGTACTGGTTTCGATCGCCTGCACCACAGCCGGGAACAACAGGTTAACGCCCGCAAGCAGCTGAAGGGTCATTCGCGCCCGCGCCATGCGGTAATCAGCGGGCGTGCGCCCAGGGGCAGCACCCAGGAATTTCGCTCCGAGCAGCAGTCCAGATGCGCGGCTGCTCTGTCATCGTAACTTCTTGATTCGTTCGTGGGCGCTGACGACGTCGGTTACCCGAATTCCAAACTTCTCATTGACCATGACCACTTCGCCGTGCGCTACCAGAGTACCGTTCACCAGAACATCCAGCGGCTCACCAGCCAACCGGTCCAGTTCTACCACCGATCCCTGGTTGAGCTGCAAAAGATTGCGAATACTCATTCGCGTTTGGCCGATCTCCATGGAGAGGGTAACGGGGATCTCCAGAATGCTATCGAGGTTCTCGTGAGACGTCCCGGAAATGGGCTCAGATTCCAAATTCTCAAGCTTGACCTGCGCATAGGCTTCGGCGCCGGGCTGCGCGCCGCCGACGGCTACGGCGGCACCGCCTTCGGTTTGTGCCTGCTCCTCAAGAACCTTTGCCCAATCATCCGTCGATGCGTGCGTTTCTGCCTGACGAGCCCGGTCATTCATGCAAGCTGCCTCTGTCAGCAAACTTGAATGAAACCGCTGCCGATTTAATGGTCTGCACGACCTTGAGCGCCAAATTACCTCGAGATGCGCCAAGCTTTCCTCGAAACACAGGGACCTCATCGACGCGGGCCAAAACCGTCTCGGGGAATTCTACGGGAATCACATCGCCCGGCCTCAGGGCCATCAGTTCGCGAAGCGTAATCACCGCCTCGGCTATGCGACTGGACAATTTCACTTCCGCCGTTTCTATTTCTTCCCGCAGCGAGCGCGTCCAGCGTTCATCGTGATCGCTGCGGTCACTTTGCACGCCGGTATCCAGCATTTCCCGAATGGGCTCAATCATCGTGTAGGGTAAAACGATGTGGAAATCACCGCCTCCTCCGTCCAAATCAATATGGAACACGGAGACGATAACAACCTCACTGGGGCTCACAATACTGGCAAAATGAGGATTGATCTCGGACCCAAGGTGGTCGAATTTTACCGCCAGCACGGGCGCCCAAGCCTCGGTCAGGTCGGCAAAGACCCGTTCCAAGATCATTGCGATTACCCGAAGTTCAGTCGGGGTAAAATCACGGCCTTCGATTTTCGCGGCAAACCGCCCATTGCCACCAAAGAAGTTGTCCACCGCCGAAAAAATAAGCTTCGGATCGAGGGTAAAAAGAGAGGTGCCCCGCAACGGCCGAATCCGCACCAGATTCATACTGGCGGGCATGAAAAGTCCATGCACATACTCGGAGAACTTGAGCATTTGCACGCTGCCGACAGAAACTTCTGGCGAGCGCCTCAATAAGTTAAAGAGACTCACGCGAAGATGGCGGGCAAAACGCTCGTTGATCATCTCTAAAGTTGGCAACCGGCCCCGGACGATTCGATCCTCGCTGGCGAAGTCGTAAGGCTGCACCCCGTTTTCTTGGATGACCTCACTTCCATGTGTTTCGAGGTCACCGCTATCGACGCCATGAAGTAAGGCATCTATTTCTTCTTGGGTGAGGATATCCGCGCTCGCCATGGCACTACTGCATAACCAAGCTCGTGAAGTAGACTGCTTCGACTCCCTTGGTGCCGGTCTTTTCCTCTAACACACCCTGAATGGTTGCCAGCGTTTCTTGCATCAGCCTTTCCTTGCCCTCACGAGTGGCAAGCTCTTCAGAAGATTGGCTGCTAAAAAGGAGTACCAGCTGGCTGCGGATCACAGGCATGTGCTGTTTCAGCAATTCTTCAACGCTCGGTTCACGGGTCATGGCTTCCACGGCGATCTGAAGAAAGCGCGGCCCGCGGGCGCCTTGAAAATTGACTGTGAAGGCGGGTGCCAAATCGACATAGACTGCGGCCGCAGCCTGGACTTTCTTCTCCCCTTCAACCCCAGCTGCTTGGGTCTTGGCAAAGCCGCTCGTTATGTAAAAAGCCACGCCTGCGGATAATGCCAGCACGCTGCCAACGGCCAGCGCCAGAAGCGCAACAACGCGTCTCTTGGATGATGCAGCCGGAGCTTTTTGCGCAGCCAGATCCGCTTCGTCGCCACTCGTCATCTCTTGTTCTTTCCCTGCCCCAAAGGCAATACCGTCCTGGCCTGTTCAGGCAAGGCGTATGCCATCCCAGAAGGTGGCCTGATTCAAGGGCTAAAGTAAATACGCCAAGGCAATGACAAACTTTTGACGACTCGAGCGCCTAATCTTGGCGCAAGCGAGAACATGGCGACAGAAACTATTGACGTGCGGGGTATCGGCCTAGAGAAGGTTTACAACCTGTGCTGCGCTTGCCACTGCGCCTACCGCCAGGGCAAGGGCTCTCGTTTGCAGAACAGTGCCTTATGGGGGTTCCTCTTTGCATGCCCAACAGCCTCCACCAGTAGTTCGCGCGAGTCCGACATCCCTGCCGGAGACACCCTGATGGCCGGGCGATGCTCTGCCACACCCGCCCTACGGACAAAAAGTGCCGAAACGATGACCCTGGCGCAGCAATCACTCAAAAGGACACGTTGTGACCGAGCCCGGTAAAGACCGCTAGAATAAACGGGCTGTTGGTGGTCTTAGGTTCGTTCATCCGAACCAAAATCTGAGATCAGGGCCTGAAAATCCGCGGATAATCGCGAAAATTCCACCGAAACCTCTTTGTGCTGGCGCACTCCCTCTGCGCTGGCATTGGCGAGCTGACTGATACGCATGATGTTTCGGTTGATCTCGGCCGCCACGGCACTTTGCTGCTCTGCGGCACTGGCGATTTGGGCATTCATTTCCCGAATCGTTGCCACCGCACCGGTAATCGAGCCCAGTGACTCTCCGGCTCGGTTAGCCTGCTCAACGTTCGCCTCCGCTCGGCGTTGACTGGCGGCCATCGCCTCAACCGCCTGCTGAGCACCGGCCTGCAGACGCTCGATCATTCCTTGGATCTCTTGCGTCGATTGCTGAGTACGGCTCGCGAGGGTGCGCACTTCGTCGGCAACCACGGCAAACCCCCTGCCTTGCTCCCCGGCTCGGGCTGCCTCGATAGCGGCATTTAGTGCCAGTAGATTGGTTTGTTCCGCGATCCCCTTAATGACATCCAGCACTGCGCCAATCGCCTCGCTGTCCTTTTTAAGATTCTGGATGACCGCCGCAGCTCTCTCCACTTCCACAGCCAGGGATTGAATGGAGGTGACCGTATCTGAGACCACTTCGCGGCCCCGCTTTGCCTCGTCGTCCGCGTCCCTGGCGGCTTGCTCCGCTTTGGCCGCATTTTTCGCAACATCGTTGACCGTGAGCGCCATACCCGTCATCGAAGTGGCGACCTGATCGGTCTCAGACTGTTGCTGCAAGATGGCGAGGGTATTGCGTTCCATCACTTCAGAAGACTTTTCGGCGGCCGCAACGAGGCGGTTGGTAGCAGTCGTTAGCCTCTGCACAACGCTTTGCATTTTCTCGAGGAAAACATTAAAGCGGTCCGCCAAGCGGCCTACTTCGTCGCTTCCGGAACGCTCGAAGCGCCGTTTGAGTCGTCCGGCGTCCCGGAGCAGCTCATCGAGAAGGCGATTAAACAGCTGGAGAGGCCGGCTAACCAGACGCTGTGTCGCAGCATAAGTGCTTGCGGCCGCCGCTAAGAGCACGATCACCAGCCAGAGAATAACGGCAGCGACCACATCGGTCGTGCCCGCCGCGATATCCTCTCGAATCGCGTGCGGAATGTAGGCAAGCCCCGCAAGCAGCACAGACCCGAGGGGCACGATCAACACTAACAGGACCTTCCACACCAGACTGTGCCGATCTAAGTTCATTTTATGTACCCCTTCGCCTCGACTCGCTTAGCGCGCAGCCCAGGTGCAAAATTCGAATCGAGCCCCTCGCCACGGTCCAGGAACAAACCGTCGAGCATCGGTTCACAAGGTCGCTCTGACAGAGCGGTTTGGCGGGAGACTTATCGGTGATCGAGGTGCAAACTTGAGACGAGGAACTTGGCAGCAGACGCTGCCCCGCCTGACTCTGGTGACGCCGCTGTGTTCCCACGGAGGGGGACCTCAGCGCTTGTGAAAAAACCCTAGGGTGCGCCCCGAGAGCAAGGCGACATCCTTTAAACAGCTTCTCCGGTGGCGTCAGGCGTAGCGGTCGATGAATCCCTCGGCGCCCCTGCGCACAATCGCATGCTTGGCTTGCATCTCAGCGGAAGGATCAGGCGCGGGACTAGTGAACGCGCCGTACAGGAAGTCATCGCCATCATGCCTGCCCGCCGACCCGCGGCCATCATTAGCAAAGCCATGGGAGCTCGATACGTCGACATTCAAGAGCGACACACCGCTTTCGGCGAGCAGCTCGCGCAGCCTTGGCAGGCTGGTTTCAATCGCCTCGCGCACGGCGGCATTGTGTACCCCAATGGCAATATTGGCATCGTTCTCGTGCAGCGCCATCCGCACGTTCACCCATCCAAGCTCGGGTGGATTAAGCCGAAGCTCCACGAACTGGTGCTTCTCCTTTGCCATCCACACCAGCCGGCTGCCGAACGCATGTTCCCACTGCGCAGCGTCGAGGCGTGGCGAAATAACAAACCGCGTCGGCTCCATCGACATGGGCGCCTCTGCGAACGTGGTTTGGGTTGTTGTGGGGTAGAAGAGGTTTTGACCCGCCAAGTCAGCGGTTCGGCTGGCAATTCCCGAAAGCTGAAGGTTAGCCCCATCCGTGGCAGCGGGCATCAGCAAAAGGCCCTTCCCGGCTTCCTGTAGCGGCCCCACTCCCTCCAACGCGGCTCCAAACCGCCCCGCACCTGCCAGCAAAGACTTCCCCGTAGCGAGCAAGCCCTCAGCGGCGGTCTCAGCTATTTTTTTGCTGCTGTGTTGCAGCGGGTTTTCTTCTATCTTGGACGCCACGGCCGACAGGACAGCGAGCGGTGCATCCCGTGATGCCGTCCCAGGCAACAGGAGCGGCCAAGAATTGCCGCTGCTGCCGGTAGGCGCTTGCCCCCCTTGCGGCATCGTTTGTCCGCCGCCCGGTGTTGCCTCCTGCGGTGCCTCGCTCTCGATAGAGATCTGAAGTAAATCAGCAAAGGAAGATGGCGCCGAGGCGTCATATGTTTCGGTAGCCACGGTACCCACTTCACCCAAGGTAGCGTTCACGGAAGGTTGCTGGAGCGCCGTTGTGCCTGCAGGTATTGACTCCATAGAACTCACGAACAAAAAAGTTTCACCTGTCTAAGCAGATTACGCACCAACTCCCACCGCGGTCAGAACAGACGCTCTCAGGCAGAGGCGCAAAACCGACTCTAGGCCTGTCCCCCTTCATTACTCCGTTGAACGCCGAGTAGCTCTGGCGAACCGCCCGCAAACAACCATTTGCTGTGCGTTTTCGTCATGCTCCTTGTTTTCGCGGCGCACCGCAGCTTTTCGCTCCTCTCGCCGGTAGCAGGCCATCCGGTCCTCCAGCACCTTCGTGCGCATGCGCGCGCTCATGAATGTCTGCCGATCCCGCCAGTACTGTTCCCGAGACTGAGCCGCACGCCGGATCCCTTGCGCAATGGCCTCGTCGAGCTTTCCAATGAAGCACCACAGATCCTTCAACTGACGGGCGCTGAGCTCGCCTTGCCCCGGCAAAACGGTGGTCCGGTACTGCGTTCGATAGGTATTGAGCTCTGTCACCTGCAGTTCGTGAGCAGCACAACGCTCCAGGCTTTTCTTGAGTCCGCCCGCCAAGTTCCTTTCCCGCTGGCGTGCGAGCGCTATCAGCGGATCGAGGCGTTGCGATTTTTTCATCGGTTACCGACCCCATCGCCCGCGGGCGGCCCCTGCCTCGGCTTGGTCGGGGCGAGAGCGGCCAGTGCAGCAAGGCTTTCCTCGAGCGAAACCGGTTGCTCCAGATCCTGGCGCAAGAATGCCATCAAACGCGGATAAGTTTCCAAGGCTGCATCGATTTTGGAGTCACTGCCGACCACATAGGCGCCCATATTGACTAGGTCGACGTGTTGGCGATAGAGCGCATAGAGCTCGCGAAGGCGTCTCACCTGTGCTCGATGGAGGTCACTCGTCACCGCCGACATCGCGCGGCTGATCGATGCTTCCACCTCGATGGCCGGATAATGACCGAGAGCCGCCAGCTCGCGCGATAACACGATGTGCCCATCGAGAATTGCGCGGGCCGCGTCAGCAATCGGGTCGTTGGGATCGTCCGCCTCCGTGAGCACCGTATAAAAGGCCGTTATCCCTCCCCCACGCTCATCACCATTGCCGGCGCGCTCCACCAATTTCGGCAGCCGCGCAAACACGGAAGGTGGATAGCCGCGGGTGGCCGGGGGCTCTCCAATGGCAAGTGCGATCTCCCGGCACGCCTGCGCAAAGCGGGTAAGTGAATCCATGAGTAGCAACACGCGTCGACCTTGATCACGGAAGTACTCCGCAATGCTCGTCGCCACCAGTGCCCCATGAAACCGTAACAGCGGCGGATCGTCCGCGGGAGCCACGACCACCACCGCGCGCGCCATCCCCATTTCACCCAGGGTATTGAAAATAAACTCATTCACCTCCCTGCCGCGCTCGCCGATAAGGGCCACCACGACAACGTCCGCCTCGGTGTAGCGCGTCATCATACCGAGCAACAGACTCTTACCGACGCCGCTACCGGCGAACACACCCAACCGCTGGCCTTGTCCGACCGTGAGAAACGCGTTGATGGCGCGGATCCCAACATCAAGCGGGGTATCAATGGGCCGTCGCCGCAGCGGATTGATGGGTCCGGAAACCAGCGGAATGTACTCGACGGTGCCTAAATCACCCTTACCGTCGATTGGCTTGCCTGCGCCGTCAAGCACGCGCCCAAGAATCGACTCGCCAACCGCCACCCGCGCGCTGCGCCCGACGGGGATGACACGGGCATGGGGTGCAAGACCACGTACCTCACCAATCGGCATTAAAAACAAGCGGTCGTCGGCGAAGCCCACCACTTCGGTCTCTATCACGGCATTCCCGGACTGCATGACCTGGCAGCGATCCCCAATCGCGGCCCGGCAGCCTTGGGCTTCCAGCGTCAAGCCAACCATTCTGGTCAGCCGCCCCTCCACCACCAATGGCCGAGGCCGCTGTGCACGCCGATGATAGGATGCAAGCCGCCGCATCCACAGGGAACTGCGCGGTACCGTCGGAGCATCGTCCCTAGCGCTCATGTCAATGTGCGCACCGCACCGCGGACCTCGACTGAGCCCTGGGCTTTACGCTCATGCCTCGTCCATCACTGGCGCATCAGCCCCCTCACCATCGAGCACCTGCGCGATGACGCAAGCAAGCCGGTGCGCTACGCTGGCATCAATTCGAGAGCTGTCGCTTTCCACCCGACAGCCGCCCCTATCGAGGGTGGCGTCTTCTCGCATCACCCATTGCGCATTTTCGATCTCTTCGCAAAGCACCTCGTTTACCAGCGCGACATCGTCGGGATGCAGGTGGAGCGTCACGTGGCGGGCAGCCGTTGGGAGCGCCTCGAGGCTCTCGTGCACCACCGCGACGATCTGCTCCGGTCGCGCCGCCAACTCGCGCCGCACCACTTGGCGCGCGATCGCCACGGCTAAGGCCGCGAGAGAGCGTTCCACTTCCTCATCCAGGGACTCGAGCGGCGCGGCAAGACAGCGCAGAATCGCTTGCAGCCGGTCGACCTGCGACCGGCATTCAGATGCGGCCGCATCAAGGCCCTCGCGCTTGCCCTGAAGAAAACCGTCTCCGCGGCCCGCCGCGAAACCTTCGTCATAGGCTTGACGTTGCAGAGACTCGAGCTCCATGGCGGTAAGCGGCTGCGTGTTCCCCGCTTCAGCAGCAGACACTCCCGGCGCATCGGTACCCACGCTCGGCATCTGCCAACGGGAATAAGCGCTCCCGGCGTTTCCTTTTAGAATTCCTTGCCGCAACCGAGTCATCTCAAATAAGCTCCTCGCTGCCTTTTAACCCGAGGCTTAGCTGGCCCTCGTCTGCGAGACGGCGGGCGATGCTCAGAATCTCTTTCTGCGCGGCTTCCACCTCGCTCACGCGCACCGGCCCTTTGGCCTCGAGATCCTCGCGCAGCATCTCGCCCGCACGTTTGGACATATTCTTAAACACTTTTTCTTTCAGCGCGTTATCGGTACCCTTGAGGGCGAGCAATAAGCTTTCGGAAGATACCTCGCGCAGCACCGTCTGCATTCCCTTATCGTCCAGCTCACGCAGGTTGTCGAAAACAAACATCAGGTCTTGAATCTGCTGGCCAAGATCCGCGTCCAGCTCCTTCAGCTGGTCCAAAATCTCCCCTTCCAAGGTGCTATCGGCGAAATTAAGGATGTCCGCCGCGATCTTGGGTCCACCCACGGTGGAGGTGTGCACACTGGAGGTGCCGGAAACCTGCTTCTCGAGCATTTCGTTGAGCGTCTGCAGCGCCGCTGGCTGCACGACATCCACGGTCGCGATGCGTATGACGACGTCCGTGCGAACCCGTTGCGGCAGCTGCGACAGGATGGCGGCCGCGTGATCGGAATCGAGATAGGACAGGACGATCGCCATGATCTGCGGGTGCTCATTGCGAATCATCTCAGCAACCGCCCGCGGCTCCATCCATTTCAAGGTATCGAGTCCGTGGCTGCTGCCACCGAGCAGGATTCTCTCCATGAGGCCGTTTGCTCGATCCTCCCCCAGCGCCTTTACCAGGACACTTCGCACGTACGTTTCGGAATCGATCCCCAGCGCCGTGTGCTGTCCAGCCAATTCCAAGAATTCCCGGAGCACGTCATTGACCTGTCTCTGCGAGATGTTTTTTGTGCTCGCCATGGCGCTGCCTAGGCGCTGCACCTCCTTCGGCCCCATGTGCTGGAGTACCTGGGCTGCGCTCTGCTCGCCAAGCGTCAACAACAGAATCGCCGCTCTCGAGGCGCCGTCCAAGGATTTTGCTTGGTCAGCCATTTTCCCCGAGCCAATTGCGAACCACACTGGCGACCCGTTTCGGGTCCGACATCACCACCGCTTTCACTGACTCTAGGTTTTGCTCGTATCCCGAACTGTCGGAGGCGGGAGCTGCACTCGTGGGCTGCTCCGATGCGGACAAGCTGAGCCGATCGGGGTCGG